>JAGPIR010000150.1 GCA_018054915.1 Allobrachymonas sp. | reverse complement strand
GCCCGGTTGCGTGCAGAAAGTTCGCTATTGATCGAGAAAATTCGGGCACGTACGGGTGTCATGCCAAATTGAGCCAGGCGCGCACTGTGCATGGCGAGGTAATTTTCAGCACTGGCGCGATCGGCGAACAGGTACACACCACCGGCTTCACCCGTAGTCTGACTTTCTGTCCAGATTTTCCATAGCAAGCCGGGTTCCTGAGCAATCGACTGTGCCAGATCGCGCATGGCGACGCTCATTTCATCGCCCCAGGGGCCCGAGTAGGGGAAGTCGACTTGAAGCAGGTAAGGCATGCAGATTCTTTCCGTAGGGGCTGAAATCAGTGGCCGCTGTCATCCAGATACTGCACGTCGTCATGCCGGCGCTGATTGGCGAAATGACGGCGGCGGATGAGGATCATCAGACTGCTGACGCACAGGCCGAACAGGCTGACCACCCAGTAAATCGACAGATCGGCACGCACCATCAGGAAATACAGGCCGGTCATGACCAGGATGGAGAGATTCTCGTTGAAATTCTGCACGGCGATCGAGTGTCCGGCGCCCATCAGGATATGGCCACGGTGCTGCAGCAGCGCATTCATCGGCACTACAAAAAAGCCGGACAGCGCGCCGATCAGGATCAGCAGCGCCACGGCCAGATAGGTGTTGTGCACGAAATTCATCGCCAGCACGATGAGGCCCATGGCAATGCCCAGCGGAATCACCTTGACCGAGGTGCGCAAAGTGATCATTCGGGCAGCGAGGATGGCCCCGGCGGCGACACCGATGGCGACTGCCCCCTGCAGCATGGACGACTGAGTGAGCCCCATGCCCAGCGCGGTATCGGCCCATTTGATGACGATGAATTGCAAGGTGGCGCCCGCCCCCCAGAACAGGGTGGTGACGGCGAGGGAAATCTGGCCGAGCGGGTCACGCCAGAGCAAGGCCAAGCAATACTTGAATTCGTGAATGAGGAAGAAGGGGTTTTTCCGCAGCGGCTTGTCCGGCACGCCGGTATGCGGCACGTAGAGGTTGAATGCGGCGGCGATCAGATAGAGCACGGCAATGACGACGATGGCGACTTCCGCCGGCGAGTCGACAAATGGTATTTCAAGCGCCAGCAACTGATCCGTCACGCCAGGGCGAATGAGGGTGCCGCCGATCACCACGCCGAGGATGATGGCGCCAACCGTCAAGCCTTCGATCCAGCCATTGGCGACCACCAGCAGGCGGTGCGGCAGGTATTCGGTCAGGATGCCGTATTTGGCCGGCGAGTAGGCCGCTGCGCCCAGCCCGACGACGGCATAGGCGAGCAGGGGATGGACGTGGAAAAACATCAGGGCACAGCCGAAAATCTTGATCGTGTTGCTGATCAGCATCACCCGTCCCTTCGGCATGGAGTCGGCGAAGGGGCCGACGAACGCCGCCAGGGCGACGTAGGAGACGGTGAAGAAAGTTTTCAGCAGCGGCTCGTACTCGGTTGGCGCCTGCATGTCACGCAGGGCGGCAATGGCGACGATGAGCAATGCGTTGTCAGCCAGCGCGGAAAAAAACTGCGCGGCCATGATGATGTAAAAGCCGAACGGCACGGATCAGACCCCGGTTTGTTGCTTGCGGCGTGGTTTATACCACGACTGCAGCACGGCACAGGAAATGCCGTCTTCTGCAGTTTTGAAAGCGAATAAAAAACAGGGGGTTGCCGGATAGTGTTGCAGAGTGTGGTTGAATAACGACCTTCCCAACCCGCGGAGTGCGCGCCATGGCAGACCGGCGCCTGCAGATTTTTCATGCCGTAGCCCGGCATCTCAGTTTCACCAAGGCCGCCGATGCCTTGTTCATGACCCAACCCGCCGTGACCTTCCAGATCAAGCAACTGGAGGAGCAGTATGCCACCCGTCTGTTCGAGCGCCGGCATGGCAGCATCGCACTGACGCCGGCGGGGGAACTGGCGTATGAATACGCCGGCAGGATTCTCGCCCTCAACGATGAAATGGATCAGCGACTGGGCGAACTGACCGGTGAAATGCGCGGGGCACTGCTGGTCGGCGCCAGCACCACGATTGCCGAATTCCTGCTGCCACGCGTGCTGGGAGAGTTCAACGCCCTGTATCCGCAGGTGCGTGCGCGCCTGATTGTGGGCAACTCCGAAACCATCGAAAACCAGGTGGCCGCCAACAGTCTCGATGTCGGCTTGATCGAGGCGCCGGGGAAACTGGCCACGCTCGCCAGCCAGGTTTGCTGTGTAGACGAATTGCAGGTGATTTGCGCTCCCGATCATCCCCTGGCGCACTCCCGGCACCTGAGTGCCAGCGAGCTGGTGGACTATGAATTCATCTCCCGCGAACCCGGCTCCGGCACCCGTGAAATCACCGATGCCTACTTCTCTGCCCAGGGCATTGCGCCGGAACGCCTGAAAACCCAGATGGAACTCGGCAGCCCGGAAGCCCTGAAAGGCGTGGTGGCCACCGGGCTGGGCTTCAGCATCGTGTCGCGCGCCGTGGCGGAGAAAGAAATCCTGCATGGCACCCTGGTCGGCATCCCGCTCAACCCCATCCTGCAGCGCGATTTGCACCTGATTCACCCACGTGACCGGTTTCAGTCCAAGCTGCTGACGACCTTCATCAGTTTCGCCCGGCGCAAATTGAAGGAGCAGGTCGCGTGACCGTGCTCACCACAGTGCACTGTTTCTGCATGCAGCACCGTGCCAATCCAGCGCGCAGGGCCAGCCGGGCAAGCCTTGCCCAGGCAAATGCCTCTTTTCTCGCCGCCCCGACTCTGCCATGCTTTCACCCGGCGCGCTCTGGCGCAGACCTCTTCCGTCGATCACCGGATTTCCCAGGATGAATGTTTCCCGCCCCATCCGTGCCCGCATTTTCCCTGCGGCCATTCAGCACAATTACCGCGTGGCGAAAGCCAAGGCTCCTGATTCGCGCGCCTGGGCCGTGATCAAGGCCGACGCCTACGGCCATGGCCAGATGCGGGTTGCCGAGGCGCTACGCAGTGAGGCCGACGGCTTTGCACTGCTCGAATGTGAAAATGCCGTGGCCCTGCGGGCTGCCGGATTCCGTCATCCCATGCTTTTGCTCGAAGGGATCTTCAGCGCAGCCGATGCCCGCCAGGTGGTCGCGCATGATCTGCATGCCGCAGTACATTGCGTCGAACAAATCGACATGCTGGCAGCGCATTGCACGGCCGAACACACACTCAATCTACACCTGAAAATCAACAGCGGCATGAACCGCCTGGGCTTTGATGAGCGCACCCTGCCGCAGGCATGGGCCAGTCTGGAAAAAATCCCCAGCCTCAATCTCAGCCTGATGACCCACTTTGCTAACGCCGACGATGCGCTGGGTGTGAACTGGCAACTGGCACGTTTCCGCCTGTTGGCCGGGGTCTGGCGTGGACCGGTCAGTCTGGGGAATTCTGCCGCCATCCTGCGTCACCCCGAAGGCCATGGCGACTGGGTGCGGCCAGGCATCATGCTTTACGGCGGCAGCCCCTTTGCCGACACGCTGGCCGATACCTTCGGCCTGCAGGCGGCCATGGCCCTGGAAAGCCGCATCATCGCCGTGCAACAGATTGCCCCGGGCGAGCGTGTCGGCTACGGCGGCCTGTTCGTTGCCGAACAAGCGATGCGGATTGGCATCGTCGCCTGCGGCTACGCCGACGGTTACCCACGTTCAGCTCCTACCGGCACCCCGATTGCTGTCGCCGGCCGCATGAGCCGCACGCTGGGGCGGGTGTCGATGGACATGCTCGCCTGTGACCTCAGCCACATCCCGGAAGCCGGCCTGGGCAGTCCGGTGACCCTGTGGGGCCCGGGAGAAGCCGGTAACGTTCCGGCCGAAGCCGTTGCCGCCGCCGCCGGCACCATCGCCTATGAACTTTTCTGCGCCCTGTCACCGCGAGTGCCGGTGGAAACGGTTAGCGTCGCCAGCTGAAGGGTGCGGTGCTTTTTTCTGCCGTAAGACAGCTGGTGCCGGAGCGGGGGTCGAACCCGCACGCCTTTCGGCTCTGGATTTTAAGTCTGCAAAAATTGGCATTTTCCTATTGCTTGAGCAGGCAGGAATTGAGCAGCCAAAGGAAGCACCGAAACGAGGATGTTCAAACAGGGACAATAAGGCGTTTTGATAACTGACACGTTACAGGCTACAATGAGCCATGATTAAGTCGTTCAAGCACAAGGGTCTGGAATCCTTCTTTTTGACTGGCAGCAAGAAGGGCATTCAACCACACCACGCCACAAGGCTACAGCTTCAACTGGCAGCATTGGACAATGCCACCGGG
>JAGPIR010000008.1 GCA_018054915.1 Allobrachymonas sp. | reverse complement strand
GCCGCCAAATTTCTTGGACAGCACGGTGGCAATCGCCGCCGTCAATGTGGTCTTGCCGTGGTCCACGTGACCAATCGTGCCCACGTTCACGTGCGGCTTGGTCCGTTCAAATTTTGCCTTGGCCATGCTTCGACTCCGAAAAAACAGGTGACAAACAACGCTGGCCGGCACAGACTACCTGCCGCCAGCCACAAATGGTGCCCATGGCGGGAATCGGACCCGCGACCTCTCCCTTACCAAGGGAGTGCTCTACCACTGAGCCACATGGGCAAAACCTCAGCCTGAAACGCTTTTCCGAAATAACAGGTTGCTGGAGCGGGAGACGGGAATCGAACCCGCGTCATTAGCTTGGAAGGCTAAGGTTCTACCATTGAACTACTCCCGCCTACACCTCAAGGCACGGCGGCCTATATAGCCCAACCTCATCAAGCCGCGACCCATGGCCGCTACCTTTATCAAAAAAGCTATGGTGGAGAGGGCTGGATTCGAACCAGCGTAGGTGTAAACCGGCAGATTTACAGTCTGCTGCCATTAACCACTCGGCCACCTCTCCACGGCTAGCTCCGCATTATGCCACGAGTTGCGCGGTTTCCTCGGTTTTCGGTATATTGACTGTACCTTTACGCAAACAACCGGGCCAATTCCAGCCCGGGTTCGGGGACGCGCATGAAGGCCTCGCCCACCAGGAAGCCATGCACGCCAGCGGCGCGCATGGTCTGCACGTCCTGCGGTGCAAGGATGCCACTTTCGGTCAACAGCAATTGACCGGCCGGAATTTCAGGCAACAACTCCAGCGTGGTTTGCAAACTGACTTCAAAGGTGCGCAGGTTGCGATTGTTGATGCCAAGCAACACCTGATGCGGTTGCGGCACGGCTTGCGCCAACGACAACGCCCGATGCAGCTCGGCCCGATCGTGCACTTCAACCAGCACCGCCATGCGCAACTGTTGCGCCAAGGCGCACAAATCACGCATCTGCACATCATCCAGGCAGGCCGCAATCAACAAAATACAGTCCGCGCCCATGGCGCGCGCCTCATAGACCTGATACGGATCCACCATGAAATCCTTGCGCAGCACGGGCAGGTTGCAGCTGGCGCGGGCCTGCTGCAGGTATTGCGGAGCCCCCTGGAAAAACTGCCGGTCGGTCAGCACGGAAAGGCAGGCGGCACACGTCTTGCCATCGCCCCGCTCATAGCTCACAGCAATCGCGGCGGAATCGAAATCCGGACGGATCACCCCTTTGCTTGGGCTGGCTTTCTTGATTTCGGCGATTACCGCAGCCTTTCCCTCATCAAGTTTGCCACGCAAGGCGCCAACAAAATCCCGGACCGGCGGCGCCCGTTCGGCCTCCGCGCGAATGACTGCCAGCGGTTTAGTCTGTTGCGCGTCAAAAATTTCCTGTTGTTTTACGGCAACGATTTTTTGAAGGATGTCGGTCATAACAAAGGTCTGGAAGAAAAACTTGACTTGAACAGGCAGCGGCCATCACAAGAGGACTCTTTGCAGAAAGATGGCGTGACCACGCGCAAACAGGAACAACCGGCGAATCCCAAACCGGGTGCCGCGCTGACAGGAAACGGCAGGTCTCCCGGGATGTCCGCAACGATCGAGCGCATACCGTCTCAGACTGCCCTGCAGTTGAACTGAATGAATTGCTCCAGCTTGGCTCTGGCCGCCCCTGAGTCGATGGCTTCACGCGCCTTGTTGATGCCCTCTGCCATGTCCGAAGCCACATTGGCCGCATACAAGGCCGCACCAGCATTCATCAGCACGATATTGCGCGCCGCCCCCTTCTGGCCGTCCAGTACGCCCAGCAGCATGGCCTGTGATTCTTCAGGCGTTTGCACCTTGATGGAACGGTTACTGGCCATGTCGATGCCGAAATCTTCAGGGTGAATTTCGTATTCGCGGACTTCGCCGTCCTTCAGCTCGCCCACCATGGTGGTGGCACCAATGCTGACTTCGTCCATCACGTCCCTGCCAAAGACCACCAGCGCATGCTGCATGCCCAAATCCTTAAGGGCGCGCACCAGAATGCCCACCAAGTCCTGATGAAACACACCCAGGAGAATGTTCTTCGCGCCTGCGGGGTTGGTCAACGGTCCCAGAATGTTGAAGATCGTGCGCACACCCAGTTCCTTGCGCACAGGCGCCACATTCTTCATGGCCGGGTGGTGGTTGGGTGCAAACATGAAGCCAATGCCGGTCTGTTCGATGCTGGCCGCAATCTGTTCGGGCGTGCGGTTCAGGTCGGCACCCAGGGCCTCGATCACGTCGGCAGCACCCGAACTGCTGCTCACACTGCGTCCACCATGCTTGCTTACTCGCGCGCCAGCAGCCGCCGCGACAAAACTCGAACATGTGGAAACGTTGAAAGTGCGGGCGCCATCGCCCCCTGTGCCCACCAGGTCAATCAGGTGCTCCACATTCCTGACCGGAACCTTGGTGGCAAATTCACGCATCACCGTGGCCGCAGCAGTAATTTCGCCGATCGTTTCCTTTTTGACACGCAGGCCGGTGATGATGGCCGCGGTCATCACCGGTGACATTTCCCCGCGCATGATCATGCGCATGAGGTGCAGCATCTCATCATGGAAGATTTCACGGTGCTCAATGGTGCGCTGCAGGGCCTCTTGTGGCGTAATGATGAATGGCTGGACCGTATTGGTGTTCATGATGACTCAACGCTCCAGGAAGTTTTTGAGCATGGCGTGCCCATGTTCGGTGAGGATACTTTCGGGATGGAACTGCACGCCTTCAATATCCAGCATTTTGTGGCGCACGCCCATGATTTCG
Source organism: Allobrachymonas sp. (assembly GCA_018054915.1). Lineage (GTDB taxonomy): Bacteria > Pseudomonadota > Gammaproteobacteria > Burkholderiales > Burkholderiaceae_C > Brachymonas. The sequence goes on along the minus strand of JAGPIR010000008.1, from coordinate 12,411 downwards.
CCATCGTCCGTCCAGGCCGTGATCTCCAGCACATCAGGGCAAGTGCTGCGTTCAATCGCCAGCGAATGGTAGCGGTTGACCGTGAACTGGCGCGGCAGGTTGCGGAATATGCCGGTCTGCGTGGTAGTGATGACACTGGTCTTGCCATGCATCAATTCCTGTGCACGGATGATGGCGCCACCAAAGGCCGCGCCGATGGCCTGATGACCCAGACAAACACCCAGAATTGGCAGCCTGCCGGAAAAATGTTGGATGGCGGACACCGAAATGCCCGCCTCGTTGGGCGAGCAGGGGCCGGGTGAAATGCACAAACGGTCGAACGCCCCTTGCTGAAACAGCTTGTCCAGTTCGTCCAGCGTGATTGCGTCATTGCGGTACACGAGCACTTCGGCGCCCAGTTCAGCGAAGTACTGCACGATGTTGTAGGTGAATGAATCGTAGTTGTCCACTATCAGGACTTTGTGCGCGCTCATTCCAGCCCCTCCTCCACCAGTTCAGCCGCGCGCAGCAGGGCGCGGGCCTTGTGCTCGGTTTCTTTCCACTCCATTTCGGGAATGCTGTCGGCCACCACTCCCGCGGCGGCCTGCACATACAGCGTACCGTTTTTAACGATAGCGGTGCGAATCGCGATGGCCACGTCCATGTCGCCTGCGTAGCTGAGGTAGCCGCATGCGCCGCCGTAAATGCCGCGCTTGACGGGTTCGAGCTGGTCGATCAGCTCCATGGCATGCACTTTGGGCGCGCCGCTGAGGGTGCCCGCCGGGAAAGTGGCCTTGAGTACGTCCATATTGCTCATGCCGTCTTTCAGCGTACCCTGCACGTTGCTGACGATGTGCATGACGTGGCTGTAACGCTCGACCACAAAGGATTCTGTCACCTTGACGCTACCAGCCTTTGCGATGCGGCCAATGTCGTTGCGTGCCAGATCGATCAACATGACATGCTCAGCGCGCTCCTTGGGGTCATTCACCAGTTCCTGCTCAATGATCTTGTCCTGTTCGGGTGTGGCACCACGCGGGCGGGTGCCGGCCAGCGGCCGGATGGTGATGGATTCAGCCCCGCTGGCTTCGCGCTCGTGCCGCACCAGAATTTCGGGCGAGGCCCCCACCACCTGGAAGTCACCAAAATGGTAGTAGTACATATACGGACTGGGATTGAGCGAACGCAACGCCCGGTACAGATTGAGCGGGTGCGCCGCAAAGCGTTTTTGCAAGCGCTGTCCCACCTGCACCTGCATAAAGTCACCCGCTGCAATCAGCGCCTTGGCCCGCTCCACGGCCTTCAAATAATCTTCCTTGGAAAAACTGCGCTGCACCGGCTCGCTTCTGAACACGCCGGCAGCGGGCGGCATGGCGGGCTGGCCCAGTCGCTCTTTGAGCACGCGCAGCCGCTGCTTGCCGCGGCTGTATGCCTCGGGTTGAGCCGGATCGACGTACACCAACAGGTAGAGTTTGCCGGAAAGGTTGTCGATCACCGCCACTTCTTCGCACTGCAGCAGCAGGATGTCGGGCGTTGCGAGCTCGTCCGGCGGGCAGGTATTTTCCAGCTTCTTCTCGATATAGCGCACCGCGTCGTAGCCGAAATACCCCGCCAGTCCGCCGCAAAAGCGCGGCAATCCGGGCGTGAGCGCCACCTTGAAGCGCTGCTGGTATTGGGCAATGAAGTCGAGCGGATTGCCCAGCGCACTCTCGACCACACGGCCATCGGTCACCACATCCGTGCGGGCTTTCGCGCCAAAGCCGCCAGCGCGCAGCAGCGTGCGCGCTGGCAGGCCAATGAAGCTGTAGCGGCCAAAGCGTTCACCGCCTACCACCGACTCAAGCAGAAAGCTGTTGGCCCCGCCATACTCGGCGTGGGCCAGCTTGAGATAAAGCGACAACGGGGTTTCAAGATCGGCGAACGCCTGGAGCATCAACGGGATGCGGTTGTATCCCTGCGCCACGAGGCTGTTGAATTCAAGTTCGGTCATCATCGAAAGACATTCCACCTGCAAGGACTATTGCCATCCAATCAAGACGTGGCTGTGTCTCATGCGTGCACAGCGCTGGCAACGATCCGGAAAAACAATGCCTGCCAACGTCAACTCCGCGAAACGCGGTAAGTGGCAGGCGCCACCATCAATCGATTGCCACGGGCGCACAGGCCCCTGGCACAACGGGCCATTCAGACCCGCCAGGGCCACGCTCCCCGGTCTGACTGACCTGTGGTGATGGTGTAGTGGAAGAACATGATTGGCGCAGTTTAGCAAATACGGGGGAAATTTGAATGTCTAATTGCAAAGAATTGGCGTGCACGGCATCTACCACCGGCACGCAACTCCCCCGAAGCAGACAGAGAGTTGCTCATTCGGCACAGCGCAAATCCGACAGGCGTTCCAGGTAACCCAGCGCAGGAACACGATCGACCGGCTCCCCATGGTTGTACCCATAACGCACCAGAACGACCGGGCAGCCCGCGCCATGGGCTGCCTGCGAGTCGTTGGCCGAATCCCCGATCATCAATGTCTGGGCAGGCTCACACCCCAGCATTCTGGCCGTTTCCACGAGCGGCATGGGATCGGGCTTGCGGCGTTCAAAACGGTCACCACCATGCACGAAGGAAAAATATTGCCCAATGCCCAGCATGTGCAACAGCGCGATCGCGTGCTCCGTCGGCTTGTTGGTGATGCAGGCCAGCCGCAAGCCTGCAGCATGCAGCTGTTCCACGCCTTCCTTCACACCAGGATACAGATGACTGGCGCGTCCGTTGATGCGGTTGTAGTGCTGCTGGTAGCAGGTGTGCGCGCGTTCATACAGGGCGCCATCGACGGCACCATCGCGGCCCAGTCCCAGATGCAACAGAGTCTGGCGAACCAGATGGGGAGAACCCTTGCCAATCATGCGCTCAATGAAGGAACATTCCACGCGCGGCCATTGCTGCTCGGCCAGCATGCCATTGAGCGCAAGGTCAAAATCTCCCAGTGTATTGACCATCGTGCCATCCAGATCGATCATGACGGCCCGCACATCAACGGCCCGGGTGCACCCCGGGAAAAACAGGCGAAGGTTTTTTTCGGAAGCACGCATTCGGATTTTTCCCTCCGGGAATGACAGACAAAACGAATCTGGGCGGACCGCGCCAGGCGGGTATTGTCGCAGGACCCGCCAATTTAGAGGGGAAGGTCTGCTCCGGGCGTCTGCGCCAGCGCCCAGGCGACGTGTTCGCGCACCAGCACCTCAGGGTGGCTGGCGCGTTGGTGCAGGGCACGCCGGATGGTGTCGGCTTCTGCCCCCTCGGCCCCACGCAGGGCATTGCCCAGCGCCACAGCCAGGTTTCGCAACCAGCGCACATGCCCGATGCGGCGGATCGGGCTGCCTTGCGTACGCTGCAAAAACGTGGCCTCGTCCCATTGCCACAATTCCAGCAAGGTGGCCTGGCCGAGGTGATGCCGTTCGTCGAAATCAGGCAAGGGGCTGCGCCGGGCAAACTTGTTCCACGGGCAAACAAGCTGGCAATCGTCACAGCCATAAATGCGATTGCCGATCAATGGCCGCAGGTTGGAGTCAATGCTGCCCGCATGCTCAATCGTCAGGTAGGAAATGCAGCGCCGGGCATCGAGCCGGTAAGGGGCCACAATGGCCTGCGTCGGGCAGGCAGTAATGCAGGCGGTGCACTGTCCGCAGTGTCCGGCCCCAGGCGCAGGCTGTGTCAGGGGAAGCGGCACATCGGTAAAAATCTCGCCCAGAAAGAACGTTGAGCCCGCTTCACGATTGAGCAGCAACGTATGCTTGCCGCGCCAGCCCTGCGCGCTGCGGCTGGCAAGCTCCACTTCCAGCACCGGCGCGGAATCACTGAACACACGATAGCCGATGGGGCCGACACTTTGCTCGATGAAATCGGCCAATTGCTGCAGCCGGGCACGCATCACTTTGTGGTAATCCCGCCCCCTGGCATACAGCGAAATCACCGCTTCACCCGGCTGCTGCAACCGTTGCAGCGCCCGCTCGCGCCAGTCCGCCGGCGTGGCAGCAGGCAGATAATCCATGCGGGCGGTGATGACACGCAACGTTCCCGGAACCAGTTCGGCCGGACGCGCGCGCTTGAGACCGTGCGCCTGCATGTAGTGCATGCCGCCGTGGAAGCCCTGCTCCAGCCAGGCCTGCAGACCCGGCTCAGCATTGCGCAAGTCCACGCCGGCCACGCCGATGTGGCCAAATCCCAGCGCCGCTGCGGTGTTACGGATGGTGGACAATAAGCCATCACCATCGGCAGCCGCAAGGACTGCGCGCTGCGCCGAAGGAGCAGGATCTAGACTGGGCGTCACGGACATGACAGGAAACCTTGCATGATTGTAAAAACCCTCGTTTGGGAGAATGAAGCCGCCACGGCTGCTTTTGCCGCGCGCCTGGCCCGCTATTGGCGCGCGCATCCGCAGGATGCCAACATGCTCATTTTCCTGCACGGCGATCTGGGGGCAGGAAAGACCACACTGACCCGGTACATTTTGCGGGAACTGGGCGTGCAGGGCCGCATCAAGAGCCCGACGTTTGCGGTAGCAGAAAGTTACAGCGTCCCCCCAATCGCCATCTGGCACTGTGACTTTTACCGCTTTGACGACCCGCGCGAATGGGAAGATAGCGGCCTGCGCGACCTGTTAGCCGACACCGGACTCAAGCTGGTGGAGTGGCCAGAAAAGGCCGGTTCGTTGTTGCCCCCCCCCGACTGGGACATCCAGTTGCAACCGGTGGATGATTCGGCCCGCCAGGCACGCATCGAAGCACACAGCGCCCGCGGCATGCACCTGCTGCAAAGCCTGGAACTGCAGACATGATGCCCTTGGGGAATTACAGGCTCGCCCGCCGGCGACTGTTGCAATGGGCCTGTCTGATCGTGGCATCGGGTCTGCCACGGCTGGCGCGCGCCGCCGAAGTCATCGCCGTGCGCCTGTGGCCGGCCCAGGACTACACCCGCATCACACTCGAATCAGACGGTGCGTTGCAATATGTCCAGACGTTTTACCGGGACCCGCCCCGTCTGGGCGTGGACATCGCCGGCATTGCACTCACCTCGGCCTTGCGCAGCCTGGTCGACAAACTCCAACCAGACGACCCGAATGTGGCGCGCATCCGCGTGGGCCAATTTTCACCCGAAGTGGTCCGGCTCGTCATTGACTTGAAACAGCCAATCAATGCCCAGGTATTCAGCCTCGGGCCCGTGGCTGCGTATAAAAACCGGCTGGTGTTCGATCTTTATCCGCTCAACACTCCCGATCCGCTGGAAAAACTCGTGGCGCAATACAGCCACGAAGAAGCAACGGGCATTGTTCCTCCCGCACAAACACAGGCCTCCGGCGTGCCAGACCTATTGGGCGACTGGATTGCCAGCCGCGGCCACACAAAGATTGCATCATCGCCATCCTCCGCCCAGGATGACGACGCGCTCGCTACCCTGATTGCCCTGCGCGACCCCGGCGGAGCCAAACGTCCGCCCCGCCCGTCGATTTCTCCTTCCGTGCAACCCGAAACCCCATCCCTGCAGTTGCCGCGCAAGACCGACCGGCTGATCATCGTGGCACTTGATCCCGGTCATGGCGGCGAGGATCCCGGTGCCGTAGGCCCCAGCGGCACACGAGAAAAAGACGTGGTATTGCGGATTGCCCGTCTGCTGGCCGAACGCATCAACGGCAGCCGCGTCGGCAACAATCCGATGCGCGCCTTCCTCACGCGCGATGCCGATTATTTTGTGCCACTGAACACGCGGGTGCAAAAGGCGCGACGCGTGCAAGCCGACCTGTTCATCAGCATTCACGCCGATGCCTTCATCACGCCGCAAGCCAACGGATCCAGCGTTTTTGCCCTGAGCCGCAACAGCGCCAGCAGCACAGCCGCCCGCTGGCTGGCCAACAAGGAAAATGCGGCGGACTTGATTGGTGGAATCAATGTCAACAGCCACGACGCATCGATCCAACGCACCTTGCTCGACATGAGCACCACCGCCCAAATCCGTGACAGTATGGTGTTGGGCGGTGCCATGCTCGGTGAAATCGGCAAAATCAACCGCCTGCACAAGCCGCACGTGGAGCAGGCCGGATTTGCCGTACTCAAGGCGCCCGACATCCCCAGTGTGCTGGTGGAAACGGCCTTCATCAGCAACCCAACGGAAGAGTCGCGCTTGCGCAGCGCCGATTTTCAGGCACGTATGGCCGACACGCTGCTGCGCGGCATCCAGGGCTATTTCAGCCGCAATCCCCCGCTGGCCCGCAGCCGGCCGCTCTGACAATCACGCGCCGGCTGTAAGGGTGTAGCCCAAGCCACGAACATTGCGGATCTGGATGGTGGTGGCGGCAAGCTTGCGGCGCAAGCGATGGATATACACCTCCAATGCATTGGAACCCGAAACGGCTGCTGCCGCCGGATCAGCAGCGTCGTTTTGCCAGACTGCCAGCACATCTTCCCGGCTGACCACTTGTCCAACTCGCGCCACCAGCAAGGAAAGCAGCGACCATTCCCGCTGAGTCACTTCCAGCATGCTGTCACCCAGCCAGGCCAGAGGCAACTGGGGATCGAGCCGCAAAAACCGGCCCTCTCCCGCAGCGATCTGCAACGTTCCACCAAAGGCCGGCAGGCGCGCACGCCTCAACAGGGCATCAAGGCGTGCCTGCAATTCCTTCATGTCAAACGGCTTGGTGAGATAGTCATCCGCGCCCGCATTGAGCCCCTGCACCCGGTCATCAATCGAATCGCGCGCAGTCAGGATCATGATCGGCATTGCGCCAAAGCGCTGGCGGGCCCACTTGAGCACGGTGATGCCGCCGACGACCGGAAGGCCGAGGTCAAGCACCATTGCATCAAACCGCTGCCGCTCCAGCAACCGTTGCGCAGCGATGCCGCCGTCAGCGATGGTTACGACATGCCCCTTTTGCGCGAGTTGTTCTGCCACAGTTTCCCGCAGCAGGGCATCGTCCTCCACTATCAGCAAATCCGCCATGTTCTCGAACCCGTTGGTTTTTCGTATAGCCGTATCGTCGCGTGCAACCGCTAGCCAGCCGCAATCCCCCACAAACCAGGGTCCATACCAGCGCTGCTAAAACCGTTTGCAGAATATGTGCGCAAGACAGCTGTTTCCTGGTAGGGTTTGTACGAATTCCGAAACTCCCCCCCAGCCTTCAATGCATGAAAGCCCTTGGATTCTATGTCGCCTTTTTCGGACTCGCCGACCACAAGCCGCCAGCATCTCTGATCCGCTCTTGAATATTAGGATATTATGACCAATGAAATCATCGGCATCCGGAAAATGCAATCAAAACAAGAACCACAAACAGGCACGTAACCGATCAACAGATCCTTCACCGGTCATTGGGCACCCGATGCGTGTTTGTCCCAGCCCCCTTGCACGCAATTGCGCCAAAGTATTTCCCGGCTGGTCGTTTCCTTGATTGACGGCAGGCGCTCGTAACCGCCACGACGGCGCATCATCTGGTACCCTTGGCAGAAGACAGTTCAACATGTCATGGAAAAACTTCCCGGTCAGCACATGTATAACTGTCTTTCCCGTTTTTGCCAGGATCCACTATGCCAACCGCCCACTGGAGCGACCCGCTCATCCTGCATTGCCGCCGTCTGTTTTTGCGCAATTACAACGCGCATATCCGCATTGGTGCGCACGATGCCGAAAGGCACGCCCCACAGCGTGTCCGGTTCAATGTGGACCTGTATGTTCTGCTGCGCGACTCCTGCCCTAGACAGGACAGCCTTCATGAAGTCGTCGATTACGACCTGATCCGCAGCACCATCGCCGCACGCACCGCACGTGGCCATATTGATCTGCAGGAAACCCTGTGCGACGACGTAGCCCATACATTGCTGCAGCATCCCAAGGTCTGTGCCGTCCGTGTATCCACCGAAAAACCTGATGCTTATCCCGACTGTGAAGCGGTCGGCATTGAAATTTTCCGCATAAAGCCGAATGTCATTCCCGAGCCGGCCTCCGTTGTCAGCGCCCATCCAACCTCTGACTGATTGGTTTCCTTCATGCCTGACAACCCCATCCACGACATCCCAGGCGCTCATGTGTACCGCGTCGGGGGTGCCGTGCGTGACAAGTGGCTGGGCCTGCCTGTTCAAGACAACGACTGGGTAGTGGTAGGCGCAACGCCTGCGCAGATGCTGGCGCAGGGGTTCCTGCCGGTCGGCAAGGACTTTCCAGTTTTTCTGCATCCGTTGAGCAAAGAGGAATACGCACTGGCACGCACCGAGCGAAAAACTGCGCGCGGCTATATTGGATTTGCCGTGCACGCCGCCGCCGATGTCACGCTCGAAGAAGATCTTGCGAGACGAGATCTGACCATCAATGCCATAGCTGAGTCGGCCAACGGCGAACTGCACGACCCCTACAACGGGCTGCATGACCTGCAACACAAGATCCTGCGCCACGTCACCAGCGCTTTTGCCGAAGACCCGGTCCGCATCCTGCGCGTGGCGCGCTTTGCCGCCCGTTTCGCCGACTTTTCCGTCGCGCCCGAAACCATGCGCCTCATGCAGCGCATGGTGGCTGCTGGGGAAACTGACCATCTGGTGCCGGAACGCTCGTGGCAGGAAATCAGCCGCGGTCTCATGGAACAGCGTCCATCCCGCATGCTGGCTGTTTTACGCGAATGCGATGCGCTTGCGCATGTGCTGCCGGAAGTGGACGCGCTGTTTGGCGTTGCGCAGCCCAGCGATCACCACCCGGAAATAGACACCGGCGAGCACCTGCTGCTGGTTCTGGACATGGCTTCCAGGCTCCGGGCGCCACTGGCCGTGCGTTATGCCTGCCTGTGCCACGATCTTGGCAAAGCCACCACCCCCGTTCATCTGCTGCCGCGTCATATCGGGCATGAGCACTCAAGCGCCGCCCTTGTTCTGTCCCTGAGCAGGCGCTTGCGCGTTCCCAATGAATGCCGCGAACTGGCGCATGTCGTCGCCCTCGAACATGGGAACATCCACCGCAGCAACACTTTTGGCGCAGCCGCCACCGTGCGCCTGCTGGAACGATGCGACGCCTTTCGCCAGCCTCAACGCTTCGCCCATATCCTGCAGGCATGCGAATGCGATGCCCGCGGGCGCAAGGGCATGCACGACCAACCCTATCCGCAACGTGAGCGTCTCTGGCTGGCGCTACAGGCTCTGCAGCAGATGGATCTCGGCGCCATTGCACAAACGGTCATGCAAAATACCGATGTCGGCAGCCATTTGCCGCAACCGGATGGCGCGCGCATACGCCAAAGCATTCATCAGGCGCGCATTGCTTGGCTACAGGCGTCTTGTGATCACTTCAACCAGATCGCGCCACAGTGATGAAGTTTAGGCAAAAGAGCGCTCCCTTTTCTCTGCGCTACAGCCTGCTGCTGCTGGTGCTCGTACCCCAGATTCTGGCGTGGCTGGTTGGAAGCCTGGCTGCCTGGCAAGTCTCCCAGAACTATCACAACGAACAGCGCGACAACCTGATGCGTAGTCAACTGCACATCATTGCTCAGGCCTTGCAAACCGTCACTCCCGATGCGCAGCGCCTGAGAAACGTTGAACACACTATTTCCCTCATGGACAATCTGGAGGGTTTGGTCAACCTTCGCTACCGCATCAGCACCTCCGATGGCAAATGGCTGGCCGGCCAGAAAAAAATGCCGGACGTACCCTACATGCCCGTCGTTAATGCGCAACCGGTGTTTTATGACAGCACGGTCAACAACCGCTCGCGCCGCTTTGCTGCCATGACGGCGCCCTATGGTGCAGCCGAAAGCGGACAAACTGCTCTCATCATCCTGTCCATGGAAAGCCTGCATTCCCAACAGCACGCAACCCGTCTGGCACGCCAAATGCTCTTTCCCATGGCCGTTCTGGCCGTGCTTTGTTGCATCTTGTTGTATTTTGGCGTAGAACGTGGCCTTCAACCGCTTCGGTGGCTGGTCCGGGAAATCAGCGGCATCGAAAGCGGTAATACGAAAATCATCTCGATCGACGGCAAGATTCCCGTGGAAGTTCTGGCCGTCACCAACGCCCTCAATCACACCTTGCAAAGCTTGAACAGACAGGTTGACAACGAGAAACGCTTCATCAACGATGCTGCACACCAATTGCGCACCCCACTGGCAGGCCTGATCAGCCAGGCTGAATTGGCCCTGCAGGAATCGGACCCGCAAAAGCTGCATGATCGGATTGAAAAAATGCATGGTGCGGCATTGCGAAGCTCTCACCTGGTGCAGCAGATGCTGTCGGTGGCGCGCAGCGAAGCCCCCACTCCAGCCCATTTGCCTGACCGCTACGATCTGGCCGCCTTGGCCCGTGAAGTTGCACGAGAATGGGTTCCGAAAAGCATGGCGCAGGAAAAAGACCTCGGCTACGTCGGCGACGACACGGCCATGGTTCGAGGCAACGGCCTGCTAATGCGCGAAGCCATCAACAACCTGATTGACAACGCCCTGACGTACACAGGCAAAGACAGTATCGTCAATGTCAGCGTCAGGCACGCCTTCAACGGCCTCCAGCCCGTAGTCATCCTGGAGGTCGCCGACAATGGACCCGGCGTGGCGCCAGAGCAGCTGCCCGAAGTCTTTACGCGGTTCTGGCGCGCCGATGACCAAATTTCGGGGGGATGCGGATTGGGGCTGCCATTGGTCGATCGGGTGGCGGCCCAGCATGGCGGATTGGCCACCGCGCACAATGCCAGCCCACACGGTTTTATCGTGCGCATGACCATTCCTGAGGCCAATGATTCACAAGCGTAACCAACGACCACCTCATACCCTGCACCCGGCCTCTGTTGCAGCAGGCAAGAACTGGGGCTATGAAGCACCGCGCCGCAAAGACTGCATATAGCACCGTTTTGCGCTTGCACAACCGCTGGAAAAGGATCGTTGGTTTGCCTTGCTGATCAATTGGGGGAGGCGCCCCCCGCCACAATATATACACTGCGGCAAAAACGTGTCCGCTGGCCGGACTACAGGCGGCCAGGGAGTAGTGTGTTTTAGCGTTTCTGGCGGAATTTGCGCAAGGCAGCGATCTGCGCGGCCATCACGGCCAGCTCAGACTGCGCCAAGGCCACATCGAAATCGGTCTTGGCGTTTTTGAGCGCCTCTTCGGCGGCGCGTTTGGCTTGGTTGGCCTTTTCCTCATCCAGATCCTTGCCGCGAATAGCGGTGTCGGACAGCACCGTGACCACATCCGGCTGGATTTCAAGAATACCACCTGCCACAAATACGAATTCTTCCCGGCCGTCTTCCATATGGATACGCACGGAACCCGGCTTGATCCTTGTGATCAGCGGCGTATGCCGTGGATAGATTCCGAGCTCGCCGCTTTCCCCTGGCAGCGCAACAAAACGGGCACGGCCGGAGAAAATCATTTCTTCGGCGCTGACAACATTGACCTGGAGTGTGTTCACATCAACCTTTCAACCACGCAAGGCAATGTCCACTACTTGAGTAGCGGAACAGCCTTGCGGCGTACGCATTAAGCAACCTTCTTGGCCTTTTCAAAAGCCTCGTCAATGGTGCCGACCATGTAAAACGCCTGTTCGGGCAAATGGTCGCATTCTCCATTGACAATCATCTTGAAGCCACGGATGGTTTCATTGAGCGGCACGTATTTGCCCGGAGCTCCGGTAAATACCTCGGCCACGTGGAATGGCTGCGACAAGAAACGCTGCATCTTGCGGGCGCGCGCCACAGCGAGTTTGTCTTCCGGAGAAAGTTCATCCATCCCCAGAATGGCAATGATGTCACGCAATTCCTTGTAACGCTGCAACGTACCTTGCACCTGGCGGGCCACGTTGTAATGCTCCTCGCCAACCACCAGCGGATCGAGCTGGCGGCTGGTAGAGTCAAGTGGATCCACGGCAGGGTAGATACCCAGCGCTGCAATGTCACGCGAAAGCACCACGGTGGAATCCAGGTGAGCGAACGTCGTGGCAGGCGACGGGTCGGTCAAGTCATCGGCAGGCACGTACACAGCCTGAATCGACGTGATGGAACCAACCTTGGTGGAGGTGATGCGCTCCTGCAACTTGCCCATTTCTTCTGCAAGGGTCGGCTGATACCCCACGGCTGACGGCATACGGCCCAACAAGGCGGATACTTCGGTGCCGGCCAGCGTATAACGATAAATATTGTCCACGAAGAACAGCACATCACGGCCTTCGTCGCGGAAGGACTCGGCAATCGTCAGGCCAGTCAGCGCCACGCGCAGACGGTTGCCCGGCGGCTCGTTCATCTGGCCGTAAACCATGGAGACCTTGGAGTCATCCAGCTTCTCCAGATTGACCACGCCCGAATCAGCCATTTCGTGATAGAAATCATTGCCTTCACGGGTACGCTCGCCCACGCCGGCAAATACCGACAGGCCGCTGTGCGCCTTGGCGATGTTGTTGATGAGTTCCATCATGTTCACGGTCTTGCCC
>JAGPIR010000149.1 GCA_018054915.1 Allobrachymonas sp. | reverse complement strand
GCCAACATGCCGGCCGACACCATCAAACGCAACATCGACAAGGCGACAGGCTCGCTTGAAGGCGTGAACTACGAGGAAATCCGCTACGAAGGCTACGGCATTGGCGGGGCGGCCATCATCGTTGACACCATGACCGACAACAAGGTGCGTACCGTGGCTGAAGTGCGCCACATCTTCAGTAAGCATGGCGGCAACTTGGGCACCGAAGGCTCAGTGGCGTTCCAGTTCAAGCACTGCGGCCAACTGGTATTTGCGCCCGGCACGAGCGAAGACAAGGTCATGGAAGTGGCGCTGGAAACGGGCGCCGAAGACGTGATCACCGACGAAGACGGCGCCATTGAGGTGCTGACCGCGCCCGCCGATTTTGAAGCGGTGAAAAATGCCCTGCAGTCTGCCGGACTCCATCCCGAAGTGGCCGAAGTGACCCTGCGCGCCGAAAACACCGTTGCCCTGGCTGGCGAAGATGCGCAGAAGATGCAAAAACTGCTCGATATGCTCGAAGACCAGGACGACGTGCAGAACGTGTACCACAACGCCGAACTGGATCTGGAATGACCCGGCTTCGCAGTCGGCCTTCTTCGGGGTGTGCCGCAATGCCTGTTTTCGTTGGTGCGCAAATGGCCGCCCCCGGTTTGTTTCAGACTTCTACTTTTTGATTGACAAAACCCATGAAAATTCTCGTTATCGGCTCTGGTGGCCGTGAACATGCGCTGGCCTGGAAGCTGGCGCAATCGGAAAAAGTCACCAAGGTGTATGTGGCTCCGGGCAACGGAGGTACGGCGCTGGAGCCGCACTTGCAAAATCTTCCCATCCAGGATCTGGGCGAGCTGTGCCGCTGGGCGCAGGCCGAGAAAATCGACCTGGCCGTGGTTGGCCCCGAGGCGCCGCTGGCCGCAGGCGTGGTGGATACGTTCCGCGCGGCCGGACTGCGCATCTTCGGCCCCACCCAGGCGGCTGCGCAGCTCGAAAGTTCCAAGGCTTTTTCCAAGGCGTTCATGCAGCGCCATGGCATTCCGACGGCTGCGTTTGAAACGTTCACGGATGCGGCGGCGGCCCATGCCTATATCGACAAGCTGGGTGCGCCGATTGTGGTCAAGGCCGATGGCCTGGCTGCCGGTAAGGGCGTGGTGGTGGCGGCCACAGTGGAAGAAGCGCACGCCGCCGTGCGCGACATGCTTCAAGACAATACCCTGGGCGTGCAACACAACGGCGAAGCGCGCGTGGTGATCGAAGAATTCCTGCAGGGCGAAGAAGCCAGCTTCATGGCTGTCTGCCATGGGCAGGATGTGGTGGCGCTGGCCACCAGTCAGGATCACAAGCGCCTGCTCACCGGCGACGAGGGACCGAATACCGGTGGCATGGGCGCTTATTCGCCCGCACCGGTGGTGACGGCCGAAGTGCACGCCCGCGCCATGCGCGAGGTGATTCTGCCCACCTTGCGCGGCATGGCCAAAGACGGCGTTCCCTATACGGGCTTTCTGTACGCCGGGCTGATGGTCGATGATCAGGGCAAGATCAAAACGCTGGAGTTCAACTGCCGCATGGGTGACCCGGAAACGCAGCCAATCCTCATGCGGTTGAAGAGCGACCTGTTCGAGCTGCTGTGGACCGCCACTGAGCCGGGCAACGCCCAAAGGCACGCGCTGGCTGATTTCGACCTGCAGTGGGATCGTCGCGTGGCGCTGGGCGTGGTGGTGGCTGCTGCTGGCTACCCGTTTGCTCCGCGCACAGGCGACCCCATCAGCCAGCTGCCACCCGACAACGACGATGTGAAAGTGTTCCATGCGGGTACGCGTCTGAATGAAGAAGGCCAGCTGTGCAGCAGCGGCGGGCGCGTGCTGTGCGTCACGGCTCTGGCCGACAGCGTCAAGCAAGCGCAACCCAAGGCGTATGCGGCTGTGGAGCAGGTGCAACTGGCCGGCATGCAGTACCGCAGCGACATCGGCCACCGGGCCATTGGCTGAGGAAAATCCGCGCCATGACGCAGCCTGACCGGCAGCGCATCGGCCTGTACGGCGGTGCCTTTGACCCGCCGCATAAGGCCCATGTGGCGCTGGCAGCCGCTGCCGTGCAGCAGCTGGCGCTGGACCGGCTCTATGTCATTCCTACCGGTCAGCCGTGGATGAAGCAGCGCCGCCTCACGGCGGCAGAGCACCGGCTGGCCATGGTGCGCCTGGCTTTTGCTGACGCACCCAAAACCGTGGTGGATGACTGTGAGTTGCTCCGTCGCAGCACCACCTACACCCTTGATACCCTGCACGAGTTGCAGGCGCGTCCGGCGCATGCGGGCCGGAAGACGGACTGGTTTTTGGTAATGGGTGAAGACTTGCTGCACACCCTGCCGCAGTGGTGGCGGGCCGAAGACCTGCTGCGCGAAGTCACGGTCGCAGTGCTGGCGCGCCTGGATACAACAGGTGGCCAGGCCCAAGCGTTGCCACCACCCGCCGGTGTGCGCGCCGTGCCGTTACACTTGCCAGCCAGCGCCATCAGCGCCACGCACATCCGCCAGGGCCTGCAACAACGTGCGGCGCTGGTGCCACAAGATCGGCTGGCCTGGCTGCAAACCCTTGTGCCATGTCCGGTGGCGCAGTATATTGACGACCATCAACTCTATTTGACGCCGCATGCAAACTGATCTTTCAGCCCCAACATCCGAAAAAAAATCCATCCAGAAATTGCAGCGCGCCATCGTGGACGGGCTGGAAGACGTCAAGGCACAGGACATTCAGGTGTTCGATACCGAGCATTTGTCGGCGCTGTTCGAGCGCGTCATCGTGGCGTCGGGCACATCCAACCGGCAGACGCGGGCCCTGGCTGCCAGTGTGCGCGACGCTGTGCGCGCCGCCGGATATGCCAAACCACGGATCGAAGGCGAGGAAAACGGCGAATGGATCATTGTGGATTGCGGCCCGGCCGTGGTGCACGTCATGCAGCCGTCCATTCGCCAGTACTACACGCTGGAAGAGATTTGGGGTGAAAAGCCGGTGCGCATGCGCATCGGCAAAGCGCCTGCCAAAAAAGCGGCCACGGCAGCGCCAAAAGCACCAGCCAAAACCGCAGCCGAAAAGAAAGTGTCACGCACTGCAGCCAAAACGGCGGCCAAGAAAGAGGCCGCAGCCGCTACAGCATCTGACACCCAGGCTGCTGACAAGCCTGCGCGCAAAGTTGCAGCCAAAACTGCCGCCAAGCCGGTGAGCAAAGTAGCTACCCCGGCCACGCCCAAAACGGCGGCCAAAACCGCCGCAAGCAAAAAGCCCGTAGCCAGCAAGGCGCCCAAGGCAACAACAGCCAAGGCAACAACAGCCAAGGCAACAACAGCCAAAGCAGCTACCGTCAAAACAGCCAAAGCGCCAGCCAAGCCCGTTGCAGCGGCTAAAAAAACAACCGCATCCAAGGCCAAAAAATCCGCGTAAAACCAGCCTGCACAGGCTGCCAGTGAACCAGGCCGGTTCTGTGGTCTGTGCGGTTGGTGTTTAAGGCCGGTGCTTGCAGCCGTCTGGTGCAAGCAGGCCCTTGCCACCGTGCCTTCGCTCATTCCATGAAACTCGTCCTCATTGCCGTAGGTCAGAAAATGCCCGATTGGGCGCAGGCGGCGTTTGACGACTATGCCAAACGGTTTCCGCCCGAATTGCCGCTGGTCTGCAAAACGGTCAAGACCGAGCCGCGCAGCGGCGGCAAGACGGCGCAGCAACTGATGCAGGCTGAGGCCGGCCGCATCACCGCAACCATTGAAAGTGCCAGCAACAAGGGGCGGCGCGTGGTGGCGCTGGACGAACGCGGCACAGCGCTGACCACCAAGGCGCTGGCCGACAGGCTGCAGGGCTGGCAGCAGGCGGGAGACGACGTGGTGCTGCTGATTGGCGGGCCTGATGGACTGCACCCCGATTTGCGCGCGGCCGCCCACGAACGCATCCGCCTGAGCGACCTGACACTGCCGCACGCCCTGGCCCGTGTGCTGCTGGTGGAGCAGTTGTACCGGGCCTGGTCGGTCCATGCCGGGCACCCTTATCACCGCGAATAAGCGGTTTCTTTCTGACGCTGCATGTTTGTTTATCTCGCTTCGCAAAGCCCGCGCCGCCGCCAGTTGCTTGAGCAAGTGGGCGTGGCCTACGAACTGCTGCTGCCCGGCGTCGAAGAAGACGCCGAAGCGCTCGAAGCCGTTTGCGCAGGCGAATCACCTGCCGCCTATGTGCAGCGGGTTACGCACGCCAAGGCCGATGCAGCGGTGCAACGCTGGCAGCGGCGCCAGTTGCCGCCTGCGCCCATCCTGTGCGCGGACACCACCGTGACGCTTGATG
>JAGPIR010000148.1 GCA_018054915.1 Allobrachymonas sp. | reverse complement strand
TGGCTGGCTTGCGTAGCTTCTTCTAGGAGCCGGGGAGGCATCACCCGCGCAGGCTGCAGGCTGATGAAACGCTCCACCACCAGCGCCAACGCGGCCATGGAAGCGACGATCAATGGCCAGATTGGCCAGCCAGCAGCTCGGATGATCGACAGCACGGACACAGGACGACTCCTTGAATAGTGTTTTGGGACTTGTGCCGGTCACCCGACTCCGCCAGATCGGGGATGCGGAATGAACGGCCAGACTTGCTCATGCACAGGCAGCAAATATGCAAACATGTTTTACTGCTGACAAGCAAATGCGCAATTATGCGTCAGACACCCCGAATTTCCGCTCCAATAGATCACGCAAACAGACAGAACCATTTGATCCCGCGCGAAACGACCTCGTCTGGTTGCGGTCTGCCTGATCCAAAACACGCATTGAGCGCACAATCGCGCATAGCCGGCCTAGCAGTAGCACGGCAAATAACGCTCATGGCAGCCGAACGGGGACAATTTCTCCTTGAATCTCCCTGAATACCCATGGAACATGGTTGCCCACACAATCTGTGGATAACTTTGGGGACAATCTTTCCGCAAAAGCGCCAAAGCCTTGATTTGTGACGGCCGCAACAGATTGATTACCTTTTAGGCAAATAAATATTCCATATATATCAACAAGTTACACCATGGAATGCGGCAACGGACGTGATTCGCATGCTCTATCCGATACATTTGCCAATCTGTAGATAATCTGTGATACCTCCAAGGAAAAACATGCAATCTGACGCAAATACAGGTCCTTTTCCGGTCAACCCGGCTACGTCCGGCGTTATGCCACGGATCTGGTCGGTCGGAGCCTTGTGTCATGCGGTGGCCGACGCGCTGGAGGCCCGCTTTGGCGCCCTGCGGGTACAAGGAGAGATTGCAGGATTTGTCCGCGCTGCCAGCGGGCATTGCTATTTCACCCTCAAGGATGCACAAGGCCAGCTGCGCTGCGTCATGTTCCGCCGTGCAGCCGGTTTGCTCGGCTGGGAGCCCCGCGAAGGCGACCGGGTCGAAGCCCTGGGGCGTCTGGCCGTCTATGAAGCGCGTGGCGATTTGCAACTGGTGGTGGAAAGCCTGCGCCGCGCGGGACAGGGCGAACTGTATGAAGCGTATCTGCGCATCAAGGCTGAACTCGAAGCGCAAGGTTTGTTTGATACGACACGCAAGCGCGCACTCACCCCCTTTCCCCGTGGCCTGGGACTGGTCACTTCCCTGGGAGCCGCTGCACTGCACGACGTGGCCACAGCTTTGCGCCGCCGCGTTCCACACATACCGGTATTGCTGGTTCCGGCGCCGGTGCAAGGCATGGGCGCTGCGGCCGCACTGACGGCCGCACTGCAGCGACTGTATGTCCTTGTTGCCGCACAACAATCCGGGGCATCCGACGCCATGCGCCTGCCAGTGCTTGACACCATCCTGCTGGTGCGTGGCGGCGGCTCCATCGACGACCTCTGGGCCTTCAATGACCCGCAACTGGCGCACACCATCGTGCAAAGCCCCATCCCTGTCGTAGTCGGCGTCGGGCATGAAACCGATTTCACCATTGCCGATTTCTGTGCCGATGTGCGCGCCCCCACTCCCACGGCGGCGGCCGAGCTGGCCGCCCTGCCCCGGCCAGATGCCTGGGAACAGGCTCTGGGCCGCCTTTTGCGGTTGCGCCAGCGCGTGCAACGCCAGATGGATGCGCAGGCCCAACAACTGGACCGTTTGACCTGGGGCCTGACACGCAGCGCCAGTCCGGTGCTCCAGCAAAAACTGGATCTGCATGATCTGGCCCTGCGCCTGCAGCAGGCGCGCCGCGCAGGATGTGTGATGCATTTGCAGCATTTGCGCGACCTGCATGCCCGGCTTCTGCAAGCAGCCAGGCGTCAGGCGGGACACGGCCGCCCGCTCCTGCGGCTGCACCAGACCGCACAGGCTCTGCGCGAAACGGCTCGACAAGACCTGGAGCGGCGCCGTGTCGCGCTGGACGACTGGCACCACCGCTGGCAAACCGCCTGCCGAACACAGATTGATCATCAGACGCAGCATCTCGCCCGTTACGCGGACAGCCTGCGGCTGCTGCATCCGCAACGGGTGCTGGAGCGCGGCTTTGCGCTGCTGCAGGACGAAACCGGTCATGTGTTGTCGCAACGGGCTGACTTTCATGCCGGCCAGCGCATTGTCGCCACGGTGCGTGACGGCCAGGCGCATCTAACACCACGATTGGACGCCGGCAAACCGGGCCGTTAGACTCGCAGCCATACACCGAAACTCCCCGCTGCGGGGTCTGCGTGCGGTCAATGCTTCAGTGCACAATCATGCAAACAAGCACCCACCGGATGAAAACCGGCTTTCTCACACATTTCCAGCCGCACTGGTAAACGGCTCCAGCCGTTTACCATTTTCATGTCCACCGATCCTTTCCCCTCACCCCCTTGGCACACACGCCTTGTCCCGGGAGTCTTGCTGCCGCACGGCCGTTTTGCCTGGTGGTACTTCGCGCTGGGTGTGGCGGTGATGACTGGCGGTGTGGCGTGTGCTGCCTGGGTGCAGCACCGTTGGATGATGGAGAACAGTGCCCTGAAACATGCCGGGGTCCTGCTATATGGCTTCATTTTCATCGGTACTGCGCTCCTGACCCCTTGGCTGGCCTCAGGACGCGTATATGCCCACGATTACCCTGCTCCCGTCAACCTGCTCGGCTGGCGCATGGGTGTGGTGGCGCTCATGACCATCATGATTCAGGTTACCGTGACTGTTTTCGAATCGACCGTGCAGGACGCACGCCAGGCCTCCGAGACCGTGGCGCATTCGCTGGGACTAGGGCAAGGCATATGGCCCGATGTGGCCATCGTAATGGCCGTGACTGTGCTGGCCCCGCTGGGTGAAGAGTGGCTATTCCGTGGCCTGTTTTTCCGCAGTCTGCGCGACGGGCTGGCGCGCTGGATGCCGCTGACACCGGCTGCATCTCTCGGTGCGGCGCTGTCATCACTGCTGTTCGCCCTGGTGCATACCAGCGACGGGCAAGCCACCCAATGGCCAGCGCTGTTCATCATGGGAGTATTGTTGGCGCTCACTTATGAATGGACCGGCTCGCTGCTGGCACCCATGTTGGTGCATGCGCTCAACAACACGTTTGCGCTGATTGCAACGCGGGCCCTGCCCGGCATGCAGCTGCCGGCAGACTGGATCTTTTTCCTTGCGGCATCCGCCCCAGTCATTGTGGCAATGGTTGGCACGCAGTTGCTGCATCGTCTGCCACAGATGCCAGCGCCTTCGCCGTTTCCTGCTTGCTCAATCCAGCCAACTGCAGGTCGGCAATCTCCCGGCCCAACGCATCCACCCGACTCCAGTCGGTGAACTCGGTGCAACTGCGCACATCGGTTGGCCCGCCCGTGAGCAACATGATCAACCGGATAGCCTGTCTGTCGATCCAGCCATAACGCGGATAATCGATCCTGCCGGCAAGAACGGCCACGCGCTGCGGCCGCCAGGCAATTTCACGCAAAAACCTGCGCACATACGGATTGGTCTGCGCCGTGGCCTTTTCAGGCTTGCGCGCCACCACATTGACCGAAAAAAACAGATTGGGATGGCTCTGCAGCAATTCCCCGTGCCGGGCGATGAAACGATACACCTCTTTCTGGTGCCGGCCATAGCGGATGCTTGCGCCAATTACTAGCACGCCCCATGTGGACAGATCCGTTTTCTGCGCCGCGTCCATCGGCATGACCTGTACCGGCAACTGTTGTTGTTGCAAAATCGCCTGCAATCGCTGGCAAATGCGCAGCGTCTGGCCATCGGTGGTCGAATAAGCGATCAGTGTCGGTTTCATGCCAGCAGTTTAGGCGCACGGTGATAGCCAGTGCCCGAACCAGGAGCATCACCCCAGACTCTCGGCCTCTGGATCGGTAGTTTCGAGTTCATAGCTGGCGGCAAGCAATGCCAACCGGGCCACCACGCCATACATGTAGAAGCGGTTCGGAACACTGACGCCGGGCTGCATACCGGGCTCGGGCAGCTGGTTGCTCTTATCAAAGGCCAGCGGCACGAACTGTGCGCCCGGGGCGTTAAGGTTTTCGTCCATGCCACGCTCGGCGTGCACCCGGTAAAAACCGCCCACCACATAACGGTCCATCATGTAGACAACGGGTTCTGCCACTGCGTCATTGATGCGCTCGTTGGTCAGCACCCCCTCCTGAATGATGACGTTGCTGACGGTCTGTCCGTCTTTGATGACATTCATCTTGTTGCGCGTCTTGCGGTTGAGCACATCAAGATCGGAAACATCATGCGCCGTCATGATTCCCATGCCATAAGTGC
>JAGPIR010000147.1 GCA_018054915.1 Allobrachymonas sp. | reverse complement strand
ACGTACGGCACCAGCCTGGCCGGATTCACCGCCACCATTGACATTGACCTGTACATCGAAGGTTTCGAGGTTGTTGGTCAACGCCAGCGGCTGCTTGGCAATCATGATCGACGTTTCACGGCCGAAGTACTGTTGAATGTCTTTGCCATTCACAGTGATCTTGCCGGAGCCTTTTTTTAGAAACACGCGGGCGACGCTGGATTTGCGACGGCCGGTGCCATTGTTCCAATCACCAATCATTGTGGGGCTCCTTTAGACTTCCAGTACCTTGGGCTGTTGCGCGCTGTGCGGATGCTCTTGCCCACCGTAGACCTTCAGTTTCTTGATCATGGCGTAGCCTAGCGGACCCTTGGGCAGCATGCCCTTGACGGCCTTCTCTAGTGCCCGGCCAGGATGCTTGGCTTGCATGTCGCGGAAGTTGGTGGCATAGATGCCGCCCGGGAAGCCGGAGTGGCGATAGTACATCTTGTCGGTAGATTTGTTACCTGTCACCTTGAGCTTGGAAGCATTGATGATGACAATGAAATCACCGGTGTCGACGTGAGGCGTATAAATGGCTTTGTGTTTGCCGCGCAGACGGAGGGCAACTTCGCTGGCTACCCGTCCGAGCACCTTATCGGTGGCGTCAATCACAAACCACTCATGTTGCACCTCAGCGGGTTTTGCGCTGAAAGTTTTCATGTTTTCCTTGGGAAAGGTGGTTTGTTGGCTTTTTCGCAAGCCTGGCAGCGCAACCATTGCACTGCCTTGCGTGGACCTATTCCGCGGTCGGTGCTCCTCTGAACGGGAACCTCTTAGGCGGTGAGACTGCTGGATTGCCGCGGGTCCAAAACGCAGGCAAGCTGGGCATTATAAGCGTTTGAGTCCAAATCTGGCAAAAATTGATGACAATGTGGGCGGCTGGCGACAATGCGATGTATATCCCGTCCACTACCCGTACGCGTAGCGTGCCGCAAAAGGCTTTGGGTAGTTGGACGCATCCTGCTGCAGGCAGGTGCGGAAACGCTCGGTCCTGCTGCTACCATCGCATCCATGTTCAGTTATCGTCATTCCTTTCATGCAGGCAATCATGCCGATGTGCTCAAGCACACGGCGCTGGTTGTCATTTTGCGCTACCTTGCCGCTGCCAAGGATACCCCGTTGTTGCTGGCCGACACCCATGCGGGCACAGGCCTGTATCGGCTTGATCGCGCAGATGCGCAAACCAGCGGCGAGGCGCTTGAAGGCGTGTTGCCGCTGTGGCAGCAGTATGGTCCTGGCGCCGAGGGTCAGGCCAGCGCGCCTGAGGCATTGGCCGCCTACCTGCATGTGCTGGCCGAGATGAATGCCAGTGGCGAGTTGCGCAAATATCCGGGTTCACCGTTCATCGCTGCAGCCTTGATGCGTCCACAAGACCAGCTGCGCCTATTTGAATTGCATCCGACTGACAGCCGCCTGCTCGACAAAAACGTGGCTGGATTACCTAATGCTACCCAGATTGAGGTAGTTCGCAACAATGGATTTACTGGTCTCAAGGCGTTGCTGCCGCCCGCCAGCCGACGCGCCCTGGTGCTGATCGACCCCAGCTACGAACTCAAGACCGACTATGCTCAGGTCATCGCCTGCCTGCAGGACGCCTTGCAACGGTTTGCGACTGGCTGCTATGTCGTGTGGTATCCGGTGATTCCGCGCCAGGAGGCGCACCAGCTTCCCCGCCGCCTCAAGGCCCTGGCGCAGCAGGCAGGCAGAAGCTGGTTGCATGCTACTTTGTCAATTGGCAAGGGGGTCCAGGAGAGCGGACGTGACGGTCTGCGCGCCAGCGGCATCTTCGTGATCAATCCGCCATTTGTGTTGCAAGAGCGGTTGAAAGAGGCGTTGCCTGTCATCTGCCGTACTCTGCAGCGCGGGGCAGGGCACGGATGGCAACTGGAGGGCAGCCCATGAGCGCGAAAAAATCGTCCAAAAAAACACCGGTCACCTGGCGCAAACCGGACGGCAGCGTGGTTTCCTGTTACGAGAAGGTAAAAGTCCTCAACGAAAACTATACCGAAGTGCAGGCCTTGCTGCAGGATCTGCTCGACGATGCGCTGGTGCTCGGATGTAGTGAGGCCCAGGTGCGGCAGGCCTTGCAGCACCTGCTTGACGGGCTGCAGGCCACCGTGGCCGAACGCACGGATGGCGCTTGAATGGGGTTGGCTGCCACCGGTGATCTGCTGGATAATTGAAAGATGAACCAGCTTGACTACCTGAAGCAATACACCACTGTGGTGGCAGATACGGGCGATTTCCAGCAATTGCAGCAGTTTCTGCCGCAGGATGCGACGACCAATCCGTCACTGATCCTGAAGGCGGCGCAGAAGCCCGAATACGCACCGCTGGTGGCAGAGACCGTTGCTCGCACTGGCACGCGCGACATGGACAACGCCGTGGACCATCTGCTGGTGCGTTTTGGCTGTGAAATTCTGCGCCTTGTTCCTGGGCGTGTGTCCACTGAAGTGGATGCGCGACTGAGTTTCGACACCATGGCCACTGTTTCCCGCGCCGAACGCCTGATTGAGTTGTACCAAGGGCAGGGGGTGCATGTGGACCGCGTGCTGATCAAGATTGCGGCGACCTGGGAAGGTATTGAGGCTGCCCGCCAACTGGAGCAGCGCGGCATTCATACCAATCTGACCTTGCTGTTTTCCTTCTGTCAGGCGGCGGCCTGCGCCCATGCCGGCGTGCAGTTGATTTCACCGTTCGTGGGCCGTATTTACGACTGGCACAAAAAACAGGCCGGCAGTCTGTGGAGCGAAGAGGCGCACCAAGGCGCCAGCGATCCAGGCGTGCAATCCGTGCGGGACATTTACCGGTATTACAAACAACACGGCATCCGCACCGAAATCATGGGTGCAAGTTTCCGAAATGCCGCGCAAATCATGGCGTTGGCAGGATGCGACTTGCTTACTATCAGTCCGGATTTGCTGGCGGAACTGGCCGCCGCCCCTGCCAATGCTGGCGATCCGCCGCTGCATGCCGGCATGGCCAAAGAGCCGTTCATTTCCGTGCCTGAGCACCATGAACCGGCCTTTCGGCTGGCGCTGAATGCCGATGCCATGGCGACCGAAAAGCTCGCGGAAGGTATTCGCGTATTTTCCGCCGATGTTGAAAGACTTGAACAGCTGATGCTGGCGCCCGCCTGATCGACATGGTTCTTTCTACCAGCCGATTTTCCGCAACTCCCGCACTGGACCAAAGTCTGGCCTGGAAAGCCTTGCAAGCGCTTGCTGCAAGGTTTGTGCCCGGCGAAGAGGGCGAGCAAGGCTTCGATCTGTGTGCGGCGTTTGCCGATGATCCCGGCCGGCTGGATCGCTTCAGCCGCACCCTGCACGACCCAGCCGGCGAGTTGCTGCACATGGATTCCTCAAAATCCCATGTGGATGCTGAAGTTTGGGAGCAACTGCTGAAGCTGGCAGATTCGCAGCAGGTGCTGGCGTTGCGCGACGCCATGTTCGCCGGTGAGGTCATTAATGCCAGCGAACAGCGGCAGGTCATGCATTGGTTGCTGCGCACACCCGATCCATCAGGATTGCCAGCTTCGCTCAAGCCAGTTTGGGATGCCGTGCAAGCTACAAGGGATGAATTTCTGGCGTTTGCCGAATCGGTGCGCGCCAACCCAGCCATCACCGATGTTGTCAACATTGGCATTGGCGGCTCCGATCTAGGGCCATGCATGGCCGTGCAGGCGTTGCGTGTACACACGATATACGGCAAGCGCTTCCATTTCGTCAGCAACGTTGACGGGCATGCATTGCAGAAGGTGCTGGAGCAAATTCGCCCGCAAAGCACGCTGTTCATTGTTTCCAGCAAAAGCTTTTCCACGCTGGAAACAATGGTCAATGCCCGCACGGCATTGGAATGGTTTGGTACGCAGACGGCCGGAACAGGCGCCCAAGTCCGCGACCATTTCGTGGGTATCACCACCAACGCAGTCGCTGCTGCTGAATTGGGTATCCGCACTACTTTCGGCTTCTGGGACTGGGTCGGTGGCCGGTATTCCCTGTGGTCGGCCATTGGCTTGCCGCTGGCCATTGCCATCGGCGCCGAAGGGTTCATGCAGTTTCTGGCTGGTGCCCATGCGGTGGACCGGCATTTTGTTGAAACAGCCCCTGCCGACAACCTGCCGTTATTCATGGGGCTGATGCAGGTCTGGGAAAGCAGCCTGCTGCATTACAGCAGTCGTTGCATTGCCCCGTATCATGCCGACTTGCAGCGTCTGCCGGCCTATCTGCAGCAGCTTGAAATGGAGAGCAACGGCAAAAGCATCATGCGGCATGGCGGCCAGACGCGCTGGGCGACGGCGCCTACAGTCTGGGGGG
>JAGPIR010000007.1 GCA_018054915.1 Allobrachymonas sp. | reverse complement strand
GGTGGTGGAAGTGCTTGACCGCTTTACCGGCCCGATCCGCCAGGTGCCGCCCATGTACAGTGCGCTCAAGAAAGACGGCAAGGCGCTGTACGAATATGCCCGCGCGGGGGAAACGGTCGAACGCCCCGCGCGTGATGTGGTGATCCACGACCTGGAACTGCTCGACATGGCTTTGACGGGCGATGCGCCATACCTGAAGTTACGGGTGCATTGCAGCAAGGGCACCTACATTCGCACCTTGGGTGAAGACATCGCCAACACGCTGGGTTGTGGCGGCCATTTGACCATGTTGCGCCGGGTGCAGACCGGCCCGTTCACGGCTGACCAGTGCATCACCTTGCAGGCGCTGGAGGCAATGGATGAGGCCGAACGGATTGCGGCCCTGCTTCCGGCCGAGCGGCTGTTGACAACGCACACTTCTGTCACCCTAGAGGCCGAAGATGCCGGGCGCTTTTTAAGCGGCATGCGCCGACGTGTGCCGCAGCCCGATTGCGAAGCCGTGGCTGTGCATGGCCGCAACCCTGATGCCCTGCTCGGAACCGCACGCATTGTGGCCGGTGAACTGATTCCGGAGCGGCTGCTGACCCCGGTGGAAATTGCGCAAACGCTGAACCAGGGCGCGCAATGTTTTTCTACCTGATTCATAAGACATCATTTTCCAAAATCCTCTTTTTCATTCAGCCTATTGACCATCATGACTTCCCAGATTCGCAACATCGCCATCATCGCCCACGTTGACCACGGTAAAACTACCATGGTTGATCAACTGCTGCGCCAGAGCGGCACATTTGCCGAGCACGAAAAAGTGGTTGACACCGTGATGGACAACAACGCCATCGAGCGCGAGCGCGGCATCACCATTCTGGCCAAGAACTGTGCCGTGAGCTGGAAGGGTACGCACATCAACATTCTGGACACACCGGGCCACGCTGACTTTGGCGGAGAGGTGGAGCGGGCATTAAGTATGGTTGATGGTGTGGTGTTGCTGATCGATGCCCAGGAGGGACCGATGCCGCAGACGCGTTTCGTCACCAAGAAAGCGCTGGCACTGGGTCTGCGCCCGATTTTGGTGGTGAACAAGGTTGACAAGCCCGGCGCCAACCCTGACAAGGTGATCAACGCCGCGTTTGACCTGTTTGACAAACTGGGTGCGACCGATGAGCAGCTCGATTTTCCGGTGGTGTATGCCTCGGGCATCAATGGCTGGTCGTCGCTGGAAGAAGGGGAGCCAGGCACGCAGTGGGGAACCGATATGTCGGCGCTGTTCGACACCATCCTGCAACACGTACCTTCGGCCAAGGGCGATGCAGGGGCACCGCTGCAGTTGCAGATTTCGGCGCTTGACTATTCCACGTTTGTGGGCCGCATTGGCGTGGGCCGCATCACCCAGGGCACGCTAAAGGCCGGGCAGGACGTGCTGGTGATGGCCGGTCCGGACGGCAGGAGCTATAAGGGTCGCATCAACCAGATTCATCAGTTCCAGGGCCTGGACCGCGTGCAGGTCAGTGAGGCCGGACCCAGTCACATCGTGTTGGTCAATGGCATTGAGGATGTGGGAATTGGCGAAACAATCACCGACATGGTCAACCCGCAGCCGCTGCCCATGCTCAAGATCGATGAGCCCACATTGACCATGAATTTTTGTGTCAACACCAGCCCGCTGGCCGGGCGTGAGGGCAAGTACGTCACCAGCCGTCAAATCTGGGACCGGCTGCAGAAAGAGCTGCAGGCCAATGTGGCTCTGCGTGTGTGCGAGACTGATGAAGACGGGGTGTTCGAAGTGTCTGGCCGTGGCGAACTGCACCTGACCATCCTGCTGGAGAACATGCGCCGCGAGGGCTATGAGCTGGCCGTGAGCAAGCCGCGTGTGGTGTATCGTGAGATTGACGGGCAGAAGTGCGAACCGGTTGAATTGCTAACCGTAGACATCGAAGAAGGCCACCAGGGCGGCGTGATGCAGGCGCTGGGCGAACGCAAGGGAGAACTGGTCAATATGGAATCCGACGGCCGGGGCCGTGCGCGGCTGGAATACCGCATTCCGGCTCGGGGTTTGATCGGCTTTTCGAACGAATTCATGAACCTTACCCGCGGCAGCGGCTTGATGAGCAACATTTTTGATGGGTACGAACCTTACGCTGGCGAAATTGGCGGACGCAAAAATGGTGTGCTCATTTCCATGGACGATGGCGAAATCATCACTTATGCGCTGGGCAAGCTCGACGACCGTGGCCGCATGTTCGTCAAAGCGGGCGATCCGGTCTACGAGGGCATGATCGTGGGCATCCACAGCCGCGACAACGATCTGGTGGTGAATGCCACGCGTACCAAGCAGTTGACCAACTTCCGCGTCAGCGGCAAGGAAGATGCCATCAAAATAACCCCTCCGATTGAACTGTCGCTCGAATATGCAGTGGAGTTCATCGAAGACGACGAACTGGTCGAGATCACGCCAAAATCCATCCGTCTGCGCAAACGCCATCTCAAGGAGCACGAGCGCAAGCGCGCCAGCCGCGAAGGATAACCTTGAATGAGTAGCAGCCTTTCATCTCCGCCGTCTTCCTGGGCATCCTTGGTATCCCGCCTGTCGTCCAGAACCGTTTCGCGCCCTTTTGCGGTATTGCTGATGGTGGTGGTGGGCCTGTTATGGGCCACGGCGGGTGTGCTCACGCGGCAGGTGCAGCACGCCACCGGGGTGGAAATCACCTTCTGGCGCAGCCTGCTGACTGCCGTTTCGATGATTTTGTTGCTTACGGCTTGGCGCGGTCTGGATTTTTGGCGGTGCATTCGCTGGAAGGACCCGCTGCTGTGGCTTTCAGGGCTGTGCTGGGCCGTCATGTTTACCGCATTCATGATGGCCATCTCCTTCACAACGGTGGCCAACGTGCTGATCGTGACCGCCCTGGGTCCAGTGTTTACTGCCCTTTCGAGCAGGCTGTTCCTGGGGTACCGCTTGCCGGTGCGCACCTGGCTGGCCATTGTCGCAGCCGTGCTGGGCGTCGCCTACATGTATGCCGCCAAGTTCAATCTTGAAAAACAACAGGAAATGCTGGGTATTGGCATTGCAGTGATGGTGCCCATGGCCTCTTCGGTGCAGTTTTTGCTGATGCATCGCGAAAAGCAACGCACCCATCGTCTGCAAACCCAGGCAATCTCAAAAGGATTGGAAGGGGCTCACGAACAGGGACGGGACATGCTGCCGGCATTGTTGATCGGCGCCTTGTTATCGGCCGCATTTTGCCTGCCTTTCGTGTTGCCGTTCCAGGCCAGCGCCCAGGACATGGTCTGGCTGTGCACGCTGGGCATGTTCCAGCTGGCCATACCCTGCAGTCTGCTGATGGTGGCATCGCGCGCATTGCATGCACCCGAAATTTCATTGCTGTCGCAGCTTGAAACGATTTTTGGTATTTTGCTTTCCTGGTGGGGCGCAGGAGAAGTACCCGATTCTGCGGTGTGGATTGGTGGCGGGGTGGTTTTGGGTGCGCTTGCAACCAATGAATTGCTGGGCTGGAAAAAACACCGGAAATCTCTGTCGTGAACCTGAGCGATACGTCCGTCATCGAAGCCGAAGTACGTGGCCGCGTGGGGTTGATCACGCTCAATCGCCCGCAGGCACTCAATGCCCTTTCGCTGGAAATGGTGCGGCATCTGCATGCTGTCCTGCTGGCCTGGCGGGCAGACCCGTTCGTTGTGGCAGTGGCCTTGCGTGGCAATAGCCGCCAGGGGCCTTTCGGAGCATTTTGCGCCGGAGGGGATCTGCGATTTTTCTACGAACAGACCTTGCAGGAAAATCCGCAGGTGGGGAATTTTTTCACCGAGGAATATGCGCTCGACGCTCTGATTCATGCTTATCCGAAGCCCGTCATCGCCTGCATGGACGGCATTGTGATGGGTGGCGGCATGGGGCTGGCACAGGGCGCCAGCCACCGGATCGTGACGGAACGCAGCCAGTTGGCCATGCCCGAAACGCGCATCGGCTTTTTCCCCGATGTGGGCGGGGGTTATTTTCTGAGCCGTTGTCCCGGGTACGCAGGTGAATGGCTCGCACTGACGGGAAATGCGGTAAGCGGCGCGGATGCGCTGGCTATTGGCTGGGCCGATCATTGGTTGCCCAGCACGCGGCTACCGGAGTTCTGGCAGCAGCTTGCAGAAAAGCAATGGAGCGATTCTGCTGCGATTGCCCAGTGGGTGACGCAAAGCTGCGATCCGGCGCCGGCTGTTTCAGATGATCTTGACCATGGCCTTGTGCAGGCGGGGCGTTATTTCGCTTCAGGAGACATGATAAGCATCGTGCACGCGCTGGAGCAGGCCAAAGGTGACGCCTGGGCGCAAGCCACGGCTGCCACCTTGCGCCAGCGCTCACCCTTGATGCTGCATGTAGTGCTGCGCCAGATCCGCGGCGGCCGAGCGCTTTCCTATGCGCAGAACATATACCGTGAACGTGTCATGGTGCATCATTGCTTCCATCCCGATCATTTGGGGAGGGCGCCACGGAATAGTGAAGTCATCGAAGGCATACGCGCCCTGGTGATCGACAAGGACCAGCGGCCGCTTTGGCAGCCGGAACGTGTGGAAGACGTAACGCCTGAAATGGCCGAGGGATTTTTTGCCGAGGTCTGGCGTCCTGGCGACCATCCGCTCAGGCAACTGCTGCAGCCATGAATGCGGGTGAGATCATAAAGCGGCGCTGGACGCCCGTTAAGCGCACCATGCAGTAAACAGCGGTGTTTTTTGTGTATGCTGATGCCATCGCAACCACGCACCTTTGGTGCACCTTTTCGCCGTGAGTGATCCGTCGCCTTCTTCACTGGTTCCGCCCGACAAGCGCAGCTTTATCCGAAAACTGATCGAATACCTCATTCCGGGGCCTGACTCGCATGCCGAGTTGTACAACACCCTTTCACAGGCCGAAGACAATCAGCTGATCGAATCCGACAGCCGCGCCATGCTTGAAGGTGTCATCCGCATCGCCAACATGACGGCAGATGATGTGATGGTACCGGTGCCGCGCATGGACCTGCTGGACATCAACTGGAGCTACGAACAGCTTCTGAAAGTGGTCATTACGACGGCGCATTCCCGTTTTCCGGTGTATGAAGACAAGAAAGACAACATCATCGGCATGCTGCTGGCCAAGGACCTGCTCAAACTGCAGCGTGCGCCGGAGCTGAACCTGCGGGCTCTTCTGCGCACGCCGATGTTCGTGCCGGAAAGCAAGAAGCTCAATGACCTTCTGCGCGAATTCCGGGCCAGGCGCAACCACCAGGCGATCGTGATCGACGAATTCGGACGCCTGGCCGGCCTGATCACCATTGAAGACATTCTTGAGGAAATCGTCGGAGAAATCGAGGACGAATTCGATGTCGACGAGGATGAAGGCGACATCTACAGTCTGGCTGACGGTAGCTTCCGGGTGAGTGGGGATACGCCGATCGAGCGCATCAACGAACATTTCAATGTCGACATACATCCCAGTGACACCGAGGATGAAGACAGTTTCGAGACCATCGGCGGCCTGATTTCACACGAAATGGGCCGTGTGCCGGCTCGCAATGAATTCATCACCCTGGGAAGGCTGAATTTCATGGTGATGTTGGCCAAGGGCGGAGCAGTGCGGTGGTTCAAGGTGACGCCGGCCGCAGCGGCAGAAACACCATCGTGACGAATTCTTTTGGCCAGCGATGGCAGCCTTGGCGCTGCGCATCGTTGGCCGTGGCTGGTGTGTTGCAGGCTTTCAGTACCGCCTGGCCGTGGGGCGGTGGGGGGCAGGCTTTTGGAAGTCTGCAGGTGCTGGCTATGGCTGTTGCGCTGGTTCTGATTGCCGGCCCTGCAGATGCCGCGCCATCTGCAGGGGTAGCCTGCGGGTCTGCGTCCACCCGTTTCTGGAGCGGTTTTTGGCGGGGATGGTGCTTTGCCGCAGCTTGGCTGATGGCCACATTCTGGTGGCTCTACATATCCATGCATGTCTACGGCGGCCTGCCGGGTTGGTTGGCTGCGCTGGCTGTGCTGTTGCTGGCGGCGGCGCTGGCCCTGTATTACGCCTTGGCATGTGGTCTGTGGCTATTGGCCCGGCCTGCTTTGGGTGCTATTCGTCAGGCGCTGCTTTGGGCCACTCTGTGGCTGCTGGCGGAATTGTGCCGGGGCGTTTTGTTCACGGGTTTCCCCTGGGGGGCCACGGGCTATGCGCATGTGGACAGCCTGCTTGCAGGGTATGCGCCGTGGCTGGGGGTTTATGGCATTGGTGCCCTGGCTGCCTTTCTGTCTGCTGTGCTGGGGCAGACTGCGCAACGGGTGTTTGCCTGGCGCAAAGTCCAGGGCGGTGGCCGCAGGCGATTCCCGGTTATTGCCGCAATGCTGGTGGTGATCGTACTGGCGCCGGGATGGTGGCTGAAACGTGCGTCTGTCAGCGCATTGCAGCCAATTTCCGGGGAATCGGGGGTGCATGTGGCCCTGCTGCAAGGCAATATCGCGCAGGAGGAAAAGTTCCAGCCCAATGGCGGCGTGGAAACCGCCCTGCAGTGGTACGGTCAGCAGATGCGCGAGGTGCAGGCCGATCTGCTGGTTTTGCCCGAAACTGCATTGCCCCTGTTTCCGCAACAATTGCCGCAAGAATACTGGCAGGGGCTGCAGAAGCGGTTTGCCAGTGGCGGGCAGGCCGCGCTGATCGGGGTTCCGGCAGGAGATGGCTTGACCGGGTATGCCAACGCAGTCGTGGGCATGGCCTCTGGCGGTGCGCAGGTGGCGGGGGTTGAGGCTGCCCAGCCTGGTTTCAGCTTGCCGCCTGCCTCGCAGGCCGAGTACCGCTATGCCAAGCACCATCTGGTGCCATTTGGCGAGTTTGTGCCGTTTGGCTTTCAGTGGTTTGTTGACAGGATGCAGATGCCGTTGGGCAGTTTCCAGCGTGGCGCCCTGGCTCAGCCGCGCCTGCTGTTCAAGGGCGAGCGTCTGCAACCCAATATCTGCTACGAAGACCTGTTTGGTGAAGAGCTGGCTGCCAGCTTCATCGATCCGGCCACATCGCCGACCATCCTCGTCAACATGAGCAACATCGCCTGGTTTGGCGATACCGTGGCGATCGATCAGCACCGCCAGATCAGCCGCATGCGAGCCATGGAGCTGGCACGTCCCATGTTGCGAGCCACCAATACTGGCTCCACCGCCGTGATCGACGCTGGCGGACGTGTTCTGCAGGAGTTGCCGCGTCAGGTGCGGGGCGTGCTGCACGCCAAATTGGCGGGCAACCATGCACCGCCAACCTTTTATGCCTGGTGGGCGGCGCGTTGGGGCCTGTGGCCCTTGTGGGTGCTGGCCTTGATGGCTGCTCCTGCGTTGATGTGGTGCCGGCCTCGCAAGGCGGCCTGACGATGCATGACAAGTGCCTGCAGTACTTTCCTATCTTCATAGACTCGTGGTTGCAGTTCCTGCACCGGTTGCAGGCCGGGCTTGCTGCGCTGATCAGCCCGAATACTCCTGTCAGTGCCTGTACCGAGGCCACACCGGCATGCTGACGCTACCGGACAAACGGGGCAGGGTAATGGTTGAAGATATGTGGCTGCGCCGGCAGTTCCAGATCCGTGTCTGTGCAGCCCTCGGCGCCAAGCTGGTCCAACCAGCGTTGCCAGGACGGGCGATGGGTGACAGTCATGTAATTGGTGCACATGGCGCCATTGTCGATAAAAATGAGGAGACACCAGCTTGCCGCAAGTGCACAGGCGAATGAATGGCCATGATCGCCGCATGCCTTTTTCAGCGCAACAGAACCGGCAGCAGCACGGCGGTGAGCAGGCCGTTAAGGCTCATGCCGAGGGTGGCAAAAGCGCCCATTTCCTCGCTGATCTGAAAGGCGCGGGCGGTGCCAAGGCCGTGTGCAGCCAAACCGACGGCAAATCCCTGGGCTTTGTGATCGCGAATGCGCAGCAGACGAAAAAAACCGGAAAACCCGACAGCGCCGAAAATACCAGTCACGACCACAAGCACAGCGGTAAGCGACGGCAAACCGCCGATCTTTTCTGCGATGCTCATGGCGATGGGCGTGGTGACCGATTTTGGCGCCAGAGAGCGAATGGATTCTGCCGAAGCGCCGAGCAGACTGGCCAGCGCCATCGCCGAAACAACGGCGGTGAGGGACCCCGCCAGCAGTGCCACCGTCAATGGCAGGACCATTTTCCGCAGATGTTGCCAATAGGCGTACAAGGGAACCGCCAGCCCCACGGTAGCCGGACCGAGCAGAAAATGGATGAAACCGGCACCCTCGAAATAGCGTGAATAGGGGATATGGGCATCGTTCAGAACAAGGGCAGTCAGCACGATGGCGACAAGCACCGGATTGGCCAGCGGGTGCTGGCGGGTGCGCCGGAACAGCCACATGCCCGCCAGATAGGCCAGAAGGGTGAGAGTCAGCGCAAACAGGGGCGAGGCGCCAATAGCTTGCCAGGTTTCTTCGAAGGGCGGCCGTTTCATAGTGTCCTGCCTGCTGCTTGCTTGCGCGTCATGGCGACAATCACCCAGGCGGTGACAGCCATGCCGGCAAAGGTGCTGATGATGAGCGCCAGAGTGATGGGCAGCCATTCTTTGCCGATGCGATCGAGATGCAGCATGATTCCCACACCGGCAGGAATGAAGAGCAACGACAAGTGCCGCAACAAGGCGGCAGTGTTGGCGCGCATGTTTTTGTCGAGTTTTTCGCCTTTGGCAAGCAGGGTCAGCAGCAGCAAAACCATGCCGATAACCGGGCCTGGAATGGACAAGGCAAGCCCCGATGACACGAGTTCTCCGACGGTTTGATACAGCAGTAAAAGAGTCAGGGTATAGAGCATGGCGCACAAAAACGCAGGGAAAAAATCAACAAATCTATTTCAGACCCCACGCATCTTGCCACGTTGTGTCAGACGCGCATGGATGCCTTTGAATATTTCCTGTGTTTGCTGCCCGTGTTCCGGCAGATGATAAAACGCCGGTTCCCGCCCTTGCGCCATTGCCTGTTTGGTGCGGATTCTGCAGTCAAAGGGGGCGCGAATCGGGAGCTTGCGGCTACAATCTTGCGACCCCGTGCCGGGGTGGTGAAATTGGTAAACACAGCGGACTTATAAATTGAGCACCGGGTTGCGAAAGCACACGCGTGAATCCCGTCAAAGTCGGCGAACCCCCTGGATTTGATCCGAGGCAACGCCGAGCCAAGCCCGACAATGGGAAGGTGTAGAGACTTGACGGCGGGCACCTGCAGCGGCAACGCCATGGTGAAGGCAAAGTCCAGCGCACGAACAGCGAACAGCTGGCGGTGAAAACCGTAGTGTGAAGAAAATCCGCCGCCTGAACAAGGCCTGCCGGTTCGAGTCCGGTCCTCGGCACCACAAAACCTAGTATTCATGCGGCTTCTGGCCGTTTCGTGCGCCTTGGATGCGCCCTGAGAATTTACTCACGTTCCCGGTCGCGGCGCAGAATCTCGTTGCGCGTCCAGCAGCCTGCCGGGCCGGGTCCGGGAAGTCCACCAGTCTTGACCCAACGGTCAATGGTGCGCTCGGAGACCTTGTAGTGCTTGGCCACGTCAGTGCGGCGCCACTGCTTGCTTTTCTGGGCAGCGGGCAGTTCAATTGTGCGGTGGGCCGCTTTTTCGAGCATATTATCTGCGCTGATTCTGGAACCAGCGTGAGCCATGGCTACAACGGAGAAGTGACAGGAGCAGGGGTTCCGCCGATCCAGATCATCTGATCAGTTGCAGTTCCACATATTTCCAACCCGGAAGCAGGTTCCGCCGCCCGGCTTGGTCAAAAAATTGTCGCCGTTGCGATGGTAAGTGTTGCCCTGCTCGTCGTAGCAGAAGCCACCATTGCACCGCGACATGCGCGTTGGCCCTTGGGCTGCGCGTGCCTGTGCATCTTGCGCGGCCTGCATCCGGCGCTCGTGGCGCATTTCGCGTTCGCGGGATTCGGTTGCACGTTGGTCTTCAAAGGGATCGTATCCGCATGCGTTGGTTGCCAGCTGACGGTCGGATTCGGTCCTGGATCCAGATCGCGATTGTGTGAATTGCACCCCCGCATTGCGGATGGCTTGTCGGCAGGCATACCCGTCGCCAGACCGGGAGCTGCCGCTGCTTTGATACTGCCCATCACTTCCGTAGGCGCTTTGTTTTTCCGGTACCGAGTGCGCCTGCACGATGTTGACTGTTGGGCGCAACTCTGTTCCGGCGCCTGGGCACGGCTTGTCAGTCAGAATCTTTTTGCCACCCACAACGCAGTAATGAATCTGCGCCATAGCCGGAATCGCGGCGAGCATGGATAGTGCCAAGATGATGGATTTCATGTTTGCTGCGTTCCCACAAAAGAGGTGTTCATGAACCTGTCTGGATCATAGGCGGCAAAGCGTCGAAAAAGATGTTCTGTTGCACCTTTAGGTGGCACGGGCATAAATGGCCATCCACAGACTGGAGCCTTTTATGCCACCCATACCAGAAGACAATAAAAATATCAATAGCAGACCATACTTGATGAACATGCCCTCAACGAACCAAGGCAATGTTCGGGGGATCGGTCCAGCCGAGACGTGAAACCTCTCACATCGGTATGCAATCAACTCGAAATGTCTGCATCATGCTGGTTTTACGCGACGAAACGGCTCCTTGCTGCCAATTGCCGTTTTGCGCAACCTCCCCCAGGAGGGGAGGGCGGCTGATCAACCCGGTTCAGATGTCAGGTGACGCTCAAACCAGTCTGCCGCCTGTTTTGCGACTGCTTCCAGTGTGCCTGGTTCCTCAAACAAATGGGTCGCACCCGCAATGACTCTGAGACTGTTGGTGCAATGCAGGAATGATGCGGCCAGGCGGTTGAGTTGCAGCACTTCCGTGTCGTTTTGGCCTACCAACAACAGGGTGGGGCACTGTACCCGTGCAAGCTCCTGCGGCTCGGCCATGTCGGGGCGGCCGCCGCGTGACACGACTGCCCGTATTCCCGATCCTGCGTTTGCCGCCGCTTTCAAGGCCGCTGCCGCGCCCGTGCTGGCGCCGAAATAAGCCAGA
Source organism: Allobrachymonas sp. (assembly GCA_018054915.1). Classification (GTDB taxonomy): domain Bacteria; phylum Pseudomonadota; class Gammaproteobacteria; order Burkholderiales; family Burkholderiaceae_C; genus Brachymonas. The sequence goes on along the minus strand of JAGPIR010000007.1, from coordinate 4,404 downwards.
GGAAGCTGCTGTGTCAAGGCTTGCTGACGGAGCCAGACGGTTGCGGTCAGCAGGCGCTGCGTCAACAAGCCAATCTCAAACCGGCGGCTGGCATCACGATCTTCCTCTGGTGTGAGCAGGTCCAGCAACAAGGTGCCAAAACCCCGCTCCAGCAACACCTGTGCAACGTATTGGTTGCGCGGGCTGTGCCGGCTGCTGCCGCTGCCATGGGCGAACAGGATCAGGCCTTTGGGGCTGTCCGGCAGCGAAAGCATGCCTTCGATCTGAACATGGTCAACTGGAATCAAGACGAGCTGTCCGTTTTGTACGCGCATGACGAACCCCTATGAATCTGTCAAAGCAAAGGTGTTTGATCGCCACGGCGCATCTTTCGCTGATCACGCAGGAACCAAACACCTCCGCCCCGATCGGGCCGTTGAGGTTGAATGTGTTGCCGTCCTTCGCGCACTCCAGGCGAGAGGTTGCGCAAGGCGATTGCCCGTTTTCTGGTTGAGGCGCGTTTTACAGGCCTTGCTCCTGGTATTGGCTGAGCGCCTGCATCGCCTCGATGCCATAGACAACCGATGGGCCGCCCCCCATGAGGATGGCCACGGACACTGTTTCGATAATTTCTTCCTTGTTGGCGCCAGCCTTCATCGCATCATGCACATGATAGGCAATACACCCTTCACATCGCGCGGTAATCGCGATGCCCAACGCAATCAGCTCCTTGGTTTTGGTCTCCAAAGCCCCTGATTTGAGGCTGGCGGCATGCAACGAGCCGAATCCCTTCATCACTTCCGGGGCGGCCATGCCCAGTTTTTCCATCCAGACGTTGAGTTCTTTGAACAATTCCGGAAAGTTTTTCATGGATTTTTCCTTTTGCCAAACGTTTTGGTGACCGGGAGCGGAAACCTGCATTGCCCATGCAGCCATGCATGCTTGCCCTGGAACGAAGTAAACCGGACGGGAATGTGAGCCACCCAATTACTTCATTGATGATAGTAGCGCAAAGAGCGGGCAGATAGGGGGTGAAATCGGTTTGCGTCTGCACTGGCAGCGAGCCGCTGCCAGTGTGCCTGCCCTGCCAGGCGAGGGCTGATTACTGATTGCGCCGCTGGCGGACGGCTTCTGCCAGTTGCTGCAGCACGGGCAGGGTTTGCGCCATGCTGATGCAGGCATCGGTGATCGACACACCGTGGCGCAGGGCATTGCCTTCGCCCAGGTCCTGGCGCCCTTCGTGCAGGTGGCTTTCAATCATGACGCCGGTGATGCGCGTGTCACCGGCTGCGATCTGCCGGGCCACGTCGGCGGCCACGTCAATCTGCCGGATGTGCTGCTTGCTGCTGTTGGCATGCGAAAGGTCGATCATGACCTGTTCGCGCAGGCCGCTGGCGGCCAGCACCTTGCAGGCGGCAGCCACATGTTCGGCGTCGTAGTTGGGGGTTTTGCCGCCGCGCAGGATGATGTGGCAGTCGTGGTTGCCGCGTGTTTCAAAAATGGCGGCCTGTCCCATCTTGGTCATGCCAATAAAGGCATGGGGCGACTGGGCGGCCACCACGGCATCGACCGCCACCTTGACGTTGCCGTCGGTGCCGTTCTTGAATCCCACCGGGCAGCTCATCCCGCTGGCAAGCTGCCGGTGCGTCTGGCTTTCGGTGGTGCGCGCGCCGATGGCGCCCCAGGCAATCAGATCGCTGATGAACTGGGGGCTGAGCAGGTCCAGAAACTCGGTGCCGGCAGGCAGGCCCAGTTCGATGATGTCCAGCAGCAACTGCCGCGCACGCTCCAGCCCGTCGTTGATGGCAAAACTGCCGTCCAGATGGGGGTCGTTGATATACCCTTTCCAACCCACCGTGGTGCGCGGCTTTTCAAAATACACGCGCATGATGATGAGCAGTTCTTCCTTGAACTGTTGCGCCACCTTTTGCAACTGGTGGGCATACTCCATGGCCTGTGCGTGGTCATGAATGGAACACGGCCCGACAATGGCCAGCAGCCGGTCGCTGCGGCCGTGCAGCACATCGGCAATTTCCCGGCGGTGCTGCTCTACAAACTGCGCGGCGGTGTCGCCAAGAGGCTGGCGCTCTTGCAGCAGGGCAGGGGTCATCAGGGGGCGCACCGCGCCGATGCGGGTATCGTCGATGCGCGTGGTGTCGTGGGTGGTCAGTATTCTGTTGGGGGCCATGTCGTGAATTGTAAATGGAGCGTTGTTCCGCTGGGAGCAATCAGCGCGCGGCGGCGCGGGTGCGCATCCGGTGCAGCAGTCGCGGCCACAACGTGTTGATGGCAAGCCCCGCCATGACCAAGGCCGCCGCCAGCAGTTTCCAGGCTGGCAAAGGTTCGCCCAGGATCAATGCCGATGCGCCCATGCCAAACACCGGCACCAGCAGCGCCATGGGACTGATGGATGCGGCGGGATGGCGGCTCAGCAGCCAGGCCCACATGCCGTAACCGAAAAGGGTGTTGCCAAAAGACTGCCAGGCCACGGCCAGCCAGGTGCTCCAGTGGGCGCCCGCCAGGCTTTGCGAGATGCGCGGCAGGCCTTCCAGCCCAAGCGAGAGCAACGCCAAAGGCGCAACGGCAAACAGGCTGCTCCAGGCCACATAGGCCAGCATGTTGACGCCAGCATGCCGGAAGGCGGCGCGGCTGACCATGTTGCCGCACGACCAGCTGATAGCCGCCAATGTTACCATCAGCAGCCCGGCCGGTGTTGCCGAGTTGCCATCTGCGCGCAACGCAATCAGCACAATGCCGCTTGCGGCCACTGCCGTTGCCGCGTACTGGAACGCCCTGGGCCGTTCGCCGGTCAGCAGCATCGACAGGCCGACCGTAAAAAACACCTGGAGCTGAATGACCAGCGAAGCCAGTCCCGGAGAAATATGGCCCTGCATGGCCATGTAGAGCAGACCGAATTGCCCCACGCCGATCAGCAGGCCGTAGCCGATCAGGTTGGGCCATGGCACCGGCGGACACCGCAGAAAAAAGATGGCGGGCACGGCGGCCAGCAGGTAGCGCAAGGCCGCAAACAGCAGGGGTGGCAGGTCTGCCAGCGCAATCTTGATGACGGCGAAATTGGTTCCCCAGATGAAAACCACAGCCAGGGCCAGCAACAGGTGCCGGGCGGGAACAACGGGGAATGGATGCATCGCAAAAAACAGAATGGCAGAACAGAAACAGTCACAAAACAGACGCACGACGGGCAAAGCAGGCGGCTGCAGTTATGACAGCCGTCGCCATGATCCAAGGCGGCAAGGGTATCACGCGGGCAGCGAAACAGGGCCGGGCAGCCGCCCTGTCAGACGCGGCAAAACCCGAAAAAATGGCGATGCGCGCCGGGATGGCGCTACGATCATGCCATTGAGCTCCGCATGTCTGGAAACATCACATGGCAAACCCACCACAACCCGAACCGCCAGAACCTGATTCCCAGGCCCTTGAGGCCGTCCTGACACGGATTTCCAGCGCGTTGCTGGCGCGCGGGTGGATGTTGGCAACGGCCGAAAGCTGCACGGGCGGCATGGTGGCGGCAGCCTGTACCAGCCTGGCTGGTTCCAGCCAGTGGTTTGAGCGCGGTTTTGTTACCTATTCGGATGCGGCCAAAACCGGGATGCTGGGTGTTCCTGCAGACCTGATTGCGCAGCATGGCGCCGTGAGCGAGCCCGTGGCCCGCGCCATGGTCCAAGGCGCCATCCGCAACAGCACCGCCCGCGTGGCAACCGCCGTTACCGGCATTGCCGGTCCCACGGGGGGCGTCGTGGGCAAGCCTGTGGGTACGGTGTGGTTTGCCTGGTGTCTGGATGGCGCCACATTCAGCGAACGCTGCCATTTCGATGGCGGCCGTGCCGCGGTTCGCGTGGCTTCGCTGCATCACACCCTGAAGCGGCTGGCGCACATGCTGGGCGCATAGGCGGCCAGGCGCCGCTTATTTTTCGTGCAGCGGGCACTTCTGGGCGTAGGCGGCGGATTCGCACTGCAAGCACACATGGCGAAGCGCGAACTGTTCATGCAGCATGTGCTGCGCCCGCTCCACCAGAGAGTCGCGGTCGACGGTTTCCGAATCGACCACCAGATGCGCTGTCAGTGCATTTTCGGCAGTGCTGATCGCCCAAATATGCAGATCGTGCACTGCCGCCACCCCTGCGAGATCGAGCAGACGCTGGCGCACCGTTGCGGTATCGATGTCATCGGGCACCCCGTCAAACAGCAAATGCAGTGAGCGGCGCAACAAGGACCATGCCCCCAGCACCACCACCAGCGCAATCAGCAGGCTGACTGCGGGATCAAGCCAGGTCCAGCCCAGCCAGAGATACAGACCGCCGGCGCAAACCACCCCCAGGGAAATCAGCGCATCGGCCGCCATGTGCAGGAAACCGCCCCGGATGTTCAGAGCACGCATGCCGCCTACAAACAGCCAGGCCGTGG
>JAGPIR010000146.1 GCA_018054915.1 Allobrachymonas sp. | reverse complement strand
ACGGTGTTTTTTGTTGGCCAGGCCAGATCCACGCCAATATCCGGTGCACCTGCCGTTGTGGAAGGTGGTGCAGCAGCCGAAGCGGGCGTGGGTGCGGCGGGCCGGACAGGGGCCACGGCGGAAGCCGGCGCGCTGGCAGGGGCCACGCCCGCCAACGGCACCACGCGCAGCACCTGGCCGACCTCGATCGTGTCGGGGTTGGCGACCCAGGCGCTGTTCCACTGCGCCAGGTCGCGCCAGTCGACGTTGAGCGCGCGCGAAATGCTGCGGATGGTGTCACCCGGCTGCACGGTGTAGTAGCCGGGTTTGCCCGCAAATTCGGCGCCGGGCAGGGTGGCCGGATCCACCAGCCGCACCGGTGCAGTCCGGCCCGGCAAGCGGTTTTCCACGGGGGCGTGGCCTCCGGTCAGTCCGCATGCGGACAGCGCACCGGCGACCGAGGCCGCCAGCAGCGTGCGCGCGGCACGCGGCCAGAAAAATGATGGACCAGAACGGATCATGTATCGACTCCTCTCACAGGGCATGCACCCATGCACGCCAATGGGACCTTCCCCGGCCGGGGAAAGCCCGCTAAGCCATGCCGGATTTTAAGGGGACAAACAAAACCGGCTCAAGCACCGATTGGTGCAGGCCCTGGGGCGTCTTGTCCAACGCCACCAGCACCTGTCCCTGTCCTGAAACGAGCGGCGCCACGATACGCCCGCCCACGGCCAGCTGGTCGATCCAGGCCTGTGGAATGGCATGTCCGCCCGCCGCCGCAATGATTCCGGCATACGGCGCACCCAGCGGATAGCCCAGCATGCCGTCACCCAGAATGAGGTGCACGTTGGCGATGCGGAAGGGGCGCAGGTTGCTGCGCGCCTTTTCATGCAGACCGCGCAGGCGCTCGATGCTGTAAACCTCAGTGGCGACCTGACCCAGCACACTGGCCTGGTAGCCGCAGCCCGTGCCGATTTCCAGCACACGCCCCAGCCTGGCATCAACCGGCTGGGCCTGCATGGCGGGACAGGCCAGCAACAACTCGACCATGCGCGCCACCACGCCTGGCTTGGAAATGGTTTGCTGCAAGCCGATAGGCAGGCTCGTATCTTTGTAGGCCTGATCCAGCAGAGCGCCATCCACAAAACAATGACGGGGCACCGCCTGCAGGGCCGAGAGTACGCGCACATCGCTGATCCCGCTCCGCTGCAATTGCTGCACCATGCGGGCACGCAGGGCGTCGGCATTGGCCAGACCGGCACCCCCCGCCGTGGTGCGGGCCTGCACCGCAACCCGGTGCGGCTGCGCCTGAGGCGGCGTGGCCTGCGGGAGCATGGGCGCCAACCAGTCCGTCGCGGGCAGGCGCGCGGCCTGCCGGGCGGCGTTTGCGTTGACGCGGGGCGTGCCCTGAATGTCGCCGCTCCACTGGTTGCGGGCTGGGAACGTGGGTCGGGCCACTGGTCAGCCCTCACTAGCTAGGGGGGAGCCGGCAAACAACTGCTGCCACTGGCTCAGCCCCTTGTAGTCGGTCAGGTCCACCTGCAGGGGCGTGATGGCAATGTGGTCATTGTCTGTGGCGTAAAAATCCGTTCCTTCGGCGTCATCCTTGGCGGCGCCTGAGCGCCCGATCCAGTACATGGTTTGCCCATGCGGGCTTTGCTGGGTGATGACGTTTTCTGCCGCGTGCCTGCGCCCGAGACGGCACAGCCGCGCGGGCTTGAGATCGGCCAGCGGCAGATTGGGGATGTTGACATTGAAGAGCCACGGCTGGCGTTGACCGTCGGCCTGATGCCCGGCGCAGGCCTTCTGCCCCAGTTGCAGCACCAGATCCTTGGCCGCTTCGGCTGCGGCCTCGATGTGCTTCCAGCCTTTTTCCACCTGCGAAAAAGCAATGGAGGGAATCCCGAACAGGTACCCCTCCATGGCCGCGCCCACGGTGCCGGAATAAACGGTGTCATCCCCCATGTTGGCGCCGTTGTTGATGCCGGAAACGACCAGATCGGGCATCTCGGAAAGCAGGCCGGTGAGGGCGATGTGGACGCAGTCGGCGGGCGTGCCGTCAATGTAGCGAAACCCGTTGGCCGCGCGCTGCACATACAGCGGCGAATACAGAGTGAGCGCGTTGGACTTGGCGCTGTTGTTGGACTCGGGCGCGATCACCTCCACGTCGGCCACGCGGCGCAAGGCCTCATAAAGCGCCTCAATGCCCTGCGCCTGGTAGCCGTCATCATTGCACAACAGAATTTTCATGAGAGGGAAATGGTCTGGTAGAGCCCGCACACAAGCTGCTGGGGAGTTTGTGGTGATTGTAGTGGCTTTGTTCCAGTGGCCGCCTCGCAGCACAGCCCCCTGCCGCTCCCCCGCCTGCGCGGGATAACAGCACGAAAGCCCGCAGCATGCCATCCCCTGTCAGCGGGAAACGGGCATGCATCCCAGCAAATCCGTTACGATCCCGCATTGAACGCATGACCCGCATACCAGCACACCGCAGAATCTCCTGATGAAACCCCTGCAAAAAGCCATCTTCCCCGTTGCCGGTCTCGGCACCCGTTTCCTGCCCGCCACCAAGTCCATCCCCAAGGAGATGCTGACCGTGGTGGACCGGCCCCTGATCCAGTACGCCGTCGATGAGGCGGTCGAGGCCGGCATCGACACACTGATTTTCGTGACCGGACGCAGCAAGAACGCCATCGTCGATTATTTCGACCGCAGCCCGGAGCTGGAAGCCGAACTGGAGGCCAAGGGCAAGACGGAGGCGCTCGAACGCGTGCGCAACGTCATCCCGCCCCATGTCAAGTGCTTTTATGTGCGTCAGCCGCAACCGCTGGGCCTGGGCCATGCCGTGCTGTGTGCCGCCGAGCTGCTGCAGGAGGACGAGCCCTTCGCGGTGCTCCTGCCTGACGACCTGATCGATGCCTCTCCAACGGGCACACTGGCCCAGATGGCCGAACTGCACCGCCGCAACGGGCAGGCCGTGCTGGCGCTGGAGGAGGTGCCACTGTCGCAGGTGCACCAGTACGGCGTCATCCGCCCGGCGCACGCCCATGAATGGCCCTTGCAGATCCAGGAAATCGTGGAAAAACCCCGGCCCGAAAATGCGCCCTCAAACTGGAGCGTGGTAGGACGCTACATTCTCACGCCCGATGTGATGAAAGCCCTCAAAACGCAAACACCCGGCGCCGGCGGCGAAATCCAGCTCACCGACGCCATTGCCGCCTGCCTGCACACTGACCGCTTCGTTGGCATGCCGCTGCACGGCAAGCGCTTCGATTGCGGCAGCAAGCGCGGTTTTCTCGAAGCCAATATGCATTTTGGCCTGCGGGACACGGCAGGAGACTGACGCTCGCTGCCGCTCCATGCGCCACCGGTGACGCGGGCAAAAATACCGGCTGCCGGGTCTAGGCGGCGCCAGAATTGCCGGTTTTTCGGCGTGAGGCGGCCCTGGCCGCAGAAGATGCGGGCGCGGCGGCTGGTTTTCCCGCGCGGCGTGCGGCCGCTGGTGCTGACTGCTTGCGCGCCGGGCGGGCGGGTGCCGCCGCAGCCGGTGGAGCATCGGTTTTTTTCGAAACCGAGGCGGCAAATTCCTTTTGCGACTGCGCAAACGCCTCCTGGCGCTGCGCCACTTCCTGCTGCGCGTGGCTGGCAATCTGGCCGAACGTCTGCAACAGGCTGTTCCACCATTGCCCCGCCTGCTCCATGGCTGGGTGCAATGCCGGGTCGGCTGCCGGAGCGTCTGCCGCCGGGCTGGCGGGAGCCTCCTCTTGCTGCGCGGCCGCTTTTTCCTGGCCGGGTGGCGCATTGTCGGGCGTGCAGGTGACCGCCTCCTGCATTTTCTGCACCCAGTCCACCATGCCTGCATTCATGTCCTGCAAGGTCTGGCACGTCAATTGCTGCACCTCCAGCGCCTGGATGGTGGCCTTGAGCGCCGTGACATTCTGTTCCAGCCAGAACAGCACCGTTTTCAGTTCCTGGATACGCCGGCCCGTTTCCTGGGGATCCAGCGTGGGCGCAATCCATTGCGAAAACGCCGGAGCCGCTCCTTGCGGCTGGCCGGCCTGCTGCAAAAAACCGAATCCCGGCATGAACCGGGAAAAATCAAATCCTGCGGCGTTGATGCTCATGTCGGCGTCCTCCTGAAAACCCTGTCTATGCATGGTGACAGGATAACGCCTGTGCGCACAGTGGCGCAAACCCGCAGGTTCAGGCGCCAAAGAAACGCGCCAGCAGACTCTTGCGCCGGTTCGGGTCGGCAACCACGCCAACCATCTTTTCCTTCACCGCCCCCACATAATGCCGGTCTTCCGTCTGGATATGGGTGATCAGCCAGCGCGCCAGCACGTTGTGCAAATCCTGCGCAATATCCTCTCCACTCTTGAAGCGTTGAT
>JAGPIR010000145.1 GCA_018054915.1 Allobrachymonas sp. | reverse complement strand
TCATGGTCGCCCAAGTTGCGCGGGGTGTCGTATCCGAACCAGACCACGGCAACCTGTGTGGGTTGGAATCCGGCAAACCAGGCATCCTTGGAATCGTTGGTTGTGCCTGTTTTTCCGTAGACGTCAGAACGGCCCAGTTCGGCGGCAGCTTTTGCTGCCGTGCCACGGGTGGCCACGTCATTGAGCAGGGTGTCCATGACGAAGGCATTGCGGGGTGAAATGGTGCGCATGCCCTCATTCAATGCTGGCGGCGTGACTTCGGTAATGGTGTTGCCGCGTTGATCCTTGATGAGTGCAATGATGTAGGGGTTGATCTTGTGGCCCCCGTTGGCGAACACGGCATATCCTGTGGCCAGCTCCATCGGAGTGACGGTGCCGGCGCCCAAGGCCATGGTCAGGTAGGGAGGAGTGCGCTCTGCAGGGAAACCGAAACGCACAGCCCAATCTTGCGTTTTCTGGGTGCCGACGGTTTGCAGAATGCGAACCGAAACCAGGTTCTTGGATTTGGTCAACCCTTGCCGCATGGTCAACGGCGGGCCATTGCTGCCATCATAATTTTTGGGCGACCATGCCCGCCCGCCCGTTACGCCTGCATCCAGCGTCAACGGGCTGTCGCTGATCAGGGTGTTGGGCATGACGCCCTCCTCAAGGGCGGCCGAGTAAATGAAGGGTTTGAAGCTTGAGCCCGGCTGGCGGTAGGCTTGGGTGATCCGGTTGAAACTGTTTTTGGCGAAGTCAAAGCCCCCAATCAGCGCCTTGATGGCGCCCGTGCGGGGGTCCATGGCTACCAGTGCGCTTTCCACCTCGGGCAATTGGCGGATTTCCCAGCCAGAGCTGGTGTTGACGATCCGGATGACTGCGCCACGGCGGATTTGCTGTGCAGCTGGAGCACGGCCAGATAGTGACCATGTGGCAAAACGCAGTCCGTTGCCGGTGATGGCAATGGGCTCGCTGTCGGTGCGGCGCACGACGATCTTGCCGGGTTTGGCGTCAATGACTACGGCCGCGAGCATGTCGCCGGCATCGGGGATATTGCTCAACGTGTCTTGGATGGCGTCGTCGAGCAGGTCAGGATCGCTAGGCAGTTCGACGAAGTATTCCGGTCCGCGGTAGGGGCGTCTGGCGTCGTAATTGAGAACGCCCTGACGGACGGCGCTGTAGGCGGCGTTCTGGTCCTTGGTTTTGATGGTGGTGTAGACATTAAGGCCGCGGGTGTAGCTTTCTGCGCCGTATTGGGCATAGATGAACTGACGCACCATTTCGGCTACGTGGCCACCATGCACCTGGTCATCCGGTCTGAGTTTCTTGATCACCAGGGGCGTAGCTTTTGCCGCGTCAGCCTGAGGCTGGGTGATGAAGCCGTTTTCCACCATGCGGTCGAGAATGTAGAGCTGCCGGATGCGCGCACGCTCGGGGTTGACAATCGGGTTGTACAGCGAAGGCGCTTTCGGCAGGCCCGCCAGCATGGCCGCTTCGGCCAGATTGATGTCCTTGATGGACTTGCCGAAATAGGCTTCTGCAGCGGCGGCAAAGCCATAGGCCCGGTTTCCCAGGAAGATCTGGTTCATGTAGATTTCCAGGATCTGGTCCTTGGCCAGCGCGTGCTCCATCTTGAATGCCAGCAACATTTCGTAGACTTTGCGCTTGATGGTCTTTTCAGATGATAGATAGACGTTGCGCGCCACTTGCATCGTGATAGTGGACGCGCCTTGGCTTTTCGCCTTGCTGAAATTGGCTAGCCCTGCACGTAGCACGCCGGTGTAATCGATGCCGCCGTGTGCGTAAAAACGGGCATCTTCAACAGCCAATATGGCATTTTTGACTATTTGGGGAATTTCGTTGAAAGGCACATAGCTGCGCCGCTCCTCGCCAAACTCTGCAATCAAGTCACCTTCAGCGGTGAAAATGCGCAAAGGCAACTTGGGCTGGTAATTCTGTAAGCTGGAAACGTCGGGAAGACGGGTATATGCGATGGCCAGACCCATGAAGGTCAGCAATAGTGCAATCAGCAACGCAACGCCTGAAATGCTGGCTGTCAGCAGCAGCCATCGAGGTCCCTTCGGCCTGTTCCCTGTGTCTTGGGACTGGACTGGGGCGGGCGGATTGGGTGTCGGATTGTTTGGATTCATTGCGAGGGAGGGAAAGCGGCAACGCTGCCTGCGCCATTGTGCATCAGCTATTTCCCGCTATCACGCGGAGAGCAAATCTCCGTTTGGGTTTTGCAAGAAGATGAGAGCACAAGGCGCCCCCAAGAAATGGGTAATCATGACAAAATTTGACCCGACAGACTTCCGAAAAGCGAATTTTGTCACCATCGGAAAATGGAATGCGTCGCCAAAAAATGTACTGTTTTGACAACAGTTGCGGGGCTTATTTGCAGTAAGACTGAAGGACTTGTACACGAACTGTTACGATCACTCTGCATGTATGTGTGTAGAACGCATCAAGGTTGTGCTGAGTTGCGCGAGGCTGGGGTTTAGCCCGCAAGACCGGGAAAGATGAAGGCTGCATGAGTATTCATTGCTCATGTGTCCAGTAAATGGGGGCGAGATTGATTCCATTCAACTTTTTTAACAAAAAGCCGCCTGCAATGCTGGGGCTGGATGTCGGAACGGGCAGTATCCGGCTGGTTGAGCTTGATCGCAATGCTTCCGGTCAGTGGGTGCTGGAGCGGTGTGCCATGGAACCCCTGCCGCACGATGCGGTCGCATCAGACGGCCGCATTGAGCAGTTTGATCAGGTGGTTGATGCTGTCAAACGGGTGGTCAGAAAATCTGGGACGCGCACCAGGAATGTCGTGGCAGCCCTGCCGGCTTCAGTGGTGATCGCCAAGAAGGTGGTGTTGCCAGAAGGGCTGAGCGAGGACGACGTTGATCGGCAGGTAGAGGGCGAAGCCAGTCAATATATCCCGTTTTCGCTGGATGAAGTCAGTCTTGATTACTGCGTAACTGGAGCATCTGCCGCATCGGCTGGTGATGTCGATGTCATGATCGTGGCAGCGCGCAAGGAAAAAGTCGATGACATGGTGGCGCTCATGAGCGCGGCGGGTTTGCACCTGAAAGTGCTTGATGTGGCTTCCTATGCGGCCCAGGCTGCGGCGCAGCGACTAATCGACAGCCTGCCCCATCAGGGACGGGATGCCATGATTGCGCTGGTGCATGTGGGAGCTGCCAGCACTTACATGTACATCGTGCGCAACGGTGAGGTGCTGTTTGAGCGCGAGCAACCCTTTGGCGGGTTGCATTTGACCCAGCACATTGCGCGTCTTTATGGGATGACGCAGGAAGAAGCTGAATCTAAAAAAATGGCTGGTCAGCTGCCTGACGATTACACCGAGGTGATCCTGCAACCGTTCATTGAGCGCTTGGCGCAGGAAATGCAAAGTGCGTTGCAGTTTTTCTATAGCAGCACACCGTACAGCAGGGTCGATTATGTCCTGTTATCCGGAGGGTCGGCCTCCTTGCCTAAACTCAACGATGCCGTGACACAGGCGACAGGAGCTGCCTGTTTGCTGACCAACCCCTTTGATGACATGGGCATTGGCCCGCAGGTGCAGGATCGCAAGTTGCGGCGCGATGCCCCGGCTTTCCTGACGGCGTGCGGGCTGGCTATGCGGAGGTTCACATCGTGATTCTGGTCAATCTCTTGCCGCATCGTGAGGAGATGCGCAAACGCCGAATGCGGGCTTTTCAGCTCCTTCTGGGCTTGGCTGCGGTCGCTGGACTGGTTTTCGGCGGCCTGGTCTGGAAATACTATGACTATCGGGTCGATACGCAGGAAGCGGTCAACAAATACATCCGGGCGGAAAACACCAAGCTTGACAGTAAGATCAAGGAAGTGCAGGGGGTGGAGGCTGAAATTGCAGCCTTGCGCGATCGCCAGCAGGCGGTGGAAAGTTTGCAGGAGGAGCGCAACGATCCGGTCAAGCTTTTCAACGAATTGGCGGCCAGAATGCCCGACGGCATGTACTTCACCAGTCTCAAGCAGAGTGGGGCTGCTGTTAGTCTGGAAGGGGTGGCGCAATCCAATGAGCGCGTTTCGGAATTTCTGCGCAACCTGCAGGATTCTCCGCTGTTCGCCAAACAACCGCAGCTGGAGCAGACACTGGCGCAGGAGGTTCCCCTGTCCAACAAGAGCAAGAGCCGGGCATACGGATTCAAGATGGTGCTGACCCTGAAGAAACCGGAAAAGCCCGAGTCCCAGAAAGCCGTTTCGGGCAAGCCGGTGCAAGCGCCAGCCTCAGCCAGCAAATAGACTGATTCATCATGGCATTCAAGATCACACTCCCCTCGCGCAACAAGCGTTCCAAGAAGCGGGTGTCGGCCAAAGAGCCGAGGATAGATATCATCAAACACTGGTTTGACCTGCTTGCCCAGTTCCGTGGCGCAGACTGGCGCAATCCGGCAGCACTGCCTGTCGCACCCAAAT
>JAGPIR010000144.1 GCA_018054915.1 Allobrachymonas sp. | reverse complement strand
CTGTGGGCGCGGGCCAGATGCTCCTCAAGGCTGCCCGCGCCACGCGTGGTGTCGGCATCGACGCGCAACACGCCCAACGCCTCGCCATCGGGGCGGCGCACCGTCTGCAACTGCTGGTTCAACGCCTCTTCGAGTTGCTCGGTTCCCTGGCCCACGGTGCGCACGTCCTGATTCCCGCAATCAGGGCATGCGTACGGAACCCGCACGGTATACCCGCAATGGTGACAGCGCAGGGTGCGATCAATCTTGTGGAACACCCGGTAGGCGCTGCAATGCGGACATTGGCTTTTCCAGCCGCACGCCGTACAGTGCAAGACTGGAGCATACCCGCGGCGATTGAGCAAAAGCAGACTCTGCTCGCCACGCAGTGCGCGCTGCTGCACCGCCTCGAGCAGCGCCTGGCTGCACACGGTGCCGCGCGGCTGCTGCGTCATGTCAACCACACGCACCGCAGGCAAGGCTGCCGCGCCGATGCGCTCGGGCATGCACAGCCGCAGGTAACGGCCGCCCGAATCGTCCTGCGCAACTGGCCGGCTGTGGTGCCAGCTCTCCAGCGACGGCGTGGCCGAACCCAGCAGCACGGCTGCCTGCATTTGGCGCGCACGGTAAATGGCCAGATCGCGCGCCGAATAGCGCGCGCCTTCCTGCTGCTTGTAACTGGGGTCATGCTCCTCGTCGACAACGATCAGGCGCAACCGCGCAATGGACGCCAGCACCGCCATGCGCGTGCCCAGGATAATGCGGGCCTCGCCGGTATGGGCCGCCAGCCACCCGTTCAGGCGCTGCGCGGGCGTCATGCCGCTGTGCAGCGCAACCCTGCGCTGTAACGGGAAACGCTGCGCAAAACGCTGTTCCAGTTGCGGGGTCAGGTTGATTTCCGGCACCAGCACCAGCACCTGTGCCAGCGGATCGCGCGACAGCACCTGCTCGACGGCGCGCATGTACACCTCTGTCTTGCCGCTGCCGGTGCAACCAAACAGCAGCATGGGGGGGGCAGGCTGCAGGCGCGCAGCGGCATCGATAGCGGCAACCGCAGCCTCTTGCTGGGGCGTAAGCACCACGGATGTTTCCGGTGGCGATGGCGCTATCGTTTCCGCCATGCCAGCGTCTTGCGGCCCGGCTTGGCGGGTATGCCTCGCCTGTTTCTTGAGGCGCCGCATCAGCTGCGTGCGGTCCAGGTCGCGCAATTGCGGTGGCAATGCAGCCAGCGCCACTTCACCGAGGCTGCGCTGGTAATAACGGGCCACGAAGGCGACCAGCTCCCGCCAGGACGCATCCAGGGCGGGCAGCTCATCGAACGCCTCAACAATGGAACGGGGCTCGACATCCGCAGGCGCGGGCGCCGCATGCGGCCCCTCGTCCCACACCACGCCCAGCACCCTGCGCTGCCCCAGAGGAACGCGCACCAGCGTGCCCGCAGGCAGCGAAGTGTGATACACGTAATGCAAGGGCGCGGCCGAAAGCGGACTATGTGCAGGCAACGCCACCAGTACGGACAGTCTGTGCTGCGGCACCCCGGCGCCGTCTTGCGGCCCTGCAGCAGGTGGCGTCACGGCAGCAAACGCGGCCGCACAAGATGCAGACGCGTATCCGTCGCGCCGCTTGCGGAAAGTGCCAATACACCGCAACCTACCGCCCGTTGCGGCAAACGCACCCGCCCAGGAAAAGCACAGAGGAATGGCACGGCCTAGCCTTTGCGCTCGCGCCCGATTTCCACGTTCAGCTGTTTGAGCTTGCGGTACAGGTGGGTGCGCTCCAGCCCGGTTTTCTCGGCCACGCGTGTCATCGAACCATTCTCGCGCTGGAGGTGAAAGGTGAAATAGGCCCGCTCGAAATCGTCGCGCGCCTCCCGCAGGGGTTTTTCCAGATCAAAACTTTGAATCGGCGCAGGCTGCTGCGGCGCCACCACACCGGCCATGGGCGCAAAACCGGATATTCCCTGCTCCGCCTCAACTCCCGCCTGACCATCGAAGCCATTTCCTTCGGTCACGACAGGCGCAGCGGGCGGCGCGGACCTTCTGGCGGGTTCGCGCGTAAGCCCCAACTCCACAGCGGAAAGCAGTTTCTGCAAGGTGATGGGTTTTTCAAGAAAAGACTGCGCCCCGATGCGGGTGGCCTCCACCGCCGTTTCGATGGTGGCGTGGCCGCTCATCATGATGACGGGCATGGTCAGCAGATCGCTGCCCGACCATTCCTTGAGCAGCGTGACGCCATCGGTATCGGGCATCCAGATGTCGAGTAATACCAAATCGTAGGTGGATTGCAGGCGCGCTTGGCGTGCCTGGGCCGCATTCTCGGCCAGATCGACCGTATGCCCTTCATCATTGAGGATTTCGGAGAGCAACTCGCGGATGCCATGCTCGTCGTCGACCACCAGAATGTTTGCCATTGCTGCGCCTTGTCTGTCTTCGTGCAGATATTTCTGTGTTTTCAATGATACAGGTAAATCGCGCGGGAGCAAGGCCGCCTCGGCATCCCCGGACACTCCCGCTGAAACGCCCATCGGAAACCTGTTGCAAAAGATGGTCCCAACCGGCGACAGGGGACTGGCTGGCGCGCCAGCGCCGGAATATCAGGACATGGTTCGGGCTTCCGCCCCCCGATCCTGCGGAAGCGGCTGATCGCTTGCGGGAATGAGCAGACTGACCTGCGCACCAAGCACAACACCGTCCTGCACGCGGTTGCCGATGGTGATGCGCGCGCCATGCTCGTCGGCGATTTTTTTGACGACGGCCAGACCCAGCCCGGTCCCGCGTGGCTTGGTCGTGACATAGGGCTCGAACGCGCGCTGCAGGATGTTCTCGGGAAAGCCGGGGCCTGCGTCGCAGACGGTCAACCGCACCCGCTGCGTCGCCGGCCGCCACTGGGTCTGGATCAGCACCGGTTCGCGCGTTTCCCCAGCCGTCTGTTGCTGCTGGGCGTCCTGCGCATTCTGCAGCAGGTTGTGAATCACCTGGCGCATCTGCTGGGCATCCGCAAGTACCGGCAGACATTCAGGATCGAGTTCGGCCCGCACCGGCACCGGTGCATTTTCTGCTCCGTAGAGTTGCAGCACGTCGTTGATGAGCGCGTTCAGGTCCAGCGGCTGCAGCCGGGCGGACGGCAGCCGGGCATAGTCGCGGAACTCGTTGACCAGGCGCTTCATGGCATCGACCTGGTCAACGATCGTGCGCACCAAACGGCGCAAGACTTCCTGCTCTTTCTGCGGCAGGCTTTCCATGAGCTTCATCTCGAGCCGTTCGGCCGAAAGCTGGATCGGCGTCAGCGGGTTCTTGATTTCATGTGCGAGGCGGCGGGCCACCTCTCCCCATGCCTGAACGCGCTGGGCCGAAACAATGGCCGATATGTCTTCAAACACCAGCAGACGCGCGCCGGGCACCTCCCCTTCGGGAAGCATGGCGCCCCGCAGGACAAGTGTCATGACATCCTGATGCAAACCCTCATGCGAAGGCGGGTTGAGCTCCATGGAGTGCTGCCAGTGATTGCCCGCAACGGCTCTCGTGGGCGAAGATTCGCGCCCTTGCACTGCGGACGGATCGGCGCCCTGCTGGCATTCATCCATTCCGTTGTTCGGGATCAACTCCGCCGCGGGGCTCTGTAGGGGCTCCGGCTCCAGCAAGACTTCAAACTGCTGCTGGACGACTTCACCCATGTGCTCCAGCCCAGGAATGTGGCCCAACAATTTCCCCGGCAGTTCTTTTTCTGCAATTTCCAGGATGCGGCCAGCACCGGCATTGGCAGAAACAATCGTGCCATCAGGATGCATCACCAGCACCCCTGAAGTCAGATTGTCAAGGATGGTCTGCAATTCAGACCGGGACGCATCAAGTTCGGCCATGCTGCTGGTCGCTGCCTGCCGGGCTTCTGCCAGCTGCTGTGTCATCTGTGCAAATGACCGCGTCAACCCGCCCAGCTCATCACGCGCATCATGGATGTGCTTGGGACGCAAATCCCCTTCGGCCACCTGCCGCACTCCTTCGGCCAGCAGCAACAGCGGACGCGCCAGTTGTGCCGCCAGTAGCGCAGCCAGCAACACGGCGCCAAATACCGCCAGGAACAAAGTCAGGGTCAATGTGCCGATGAACATGCGCTGCATGCCGGTTCGCGCCAATGCCCGTTCCTGGTATTCGCGATTGGCCGCCTGCACCAATACGGCGTTCTGCAGCAGTTCCTGCGGCACCGGCTGCAACAGTTGCAAAACCCACGCCTCACCCTGCAGTCCGAACTGCGCCGAGCGCACCAGCGCGTAGGCAACAATATGCGCCGACCCTGACGCCGGAGGCGGCGCACTGCTTGACACAGGCGCGTCTGCCAGCTGGTCTGCGGCCTCATCCAGCCCTTGAACATAAGCCACCACCGGTTGCTGCCGCAACAGGGCGAGCACCTCGGGAGTCGGCGCAGCGGATGCGGACAAAAAACTTGGAACGGCTGC
>JAGPIR010000143.1 GCA_018054915.1 Allobrachymonas sp. | reverse complement strand
GTTGCACCTTGTTTGCGGCATTGGTGATTGGATCACTGGCACGCTGAAAAAATCTGGCGCCAAAGTGAACTCTGTGGTGCCGGACGAGGGTGGGCTGCAATGGACGGAGTCTTTTTCGATCGGCAAGGGCACCAAAAAAGCAGATCTGGCCAAGAAGTTCATTCAATACATTACCTCCGCCAAGGGGCAAGTGGCGTCCGCTCGCATGGCCGCGTACCCGGCCATGGTGCCCAGCAAAAAGGGGTGGGAGCTGCTCAACAAAGTTGACCCGACTGAGGCGCGCCGGCAAGGCATGGTGTTGACGGGGCAGAACTGCATCGACGACATCCGGCAAGGAAGGGTCAAGTTCCGCGAATTGCCCTCTAACCAGGCGTTGGAGGATTGGAACGAATTTTGGATGGACTACAAGCGACGCGCCTGATGTTCCTGTCGCACCGCCGCCCTGCGGCGGTGCCGTACGAAAGAAGAGTTGCCATGTCTCACCAATCCTTGGGTAGTCAAAAGCCCTTACTGCTGCCGCCCCTCATCTGGCAGCTGGTCTTTTTCGCAGCACCACTGGCTTTCTTGCTGGTGATTTCATTCTGGTCGGTGAAAAACTTTCAGCTTGAGCCGGCCTTTACCACCAAGAACTGGATCTACGTGCTTTCCCGGGAGACCTTTTGGTCTGCCTACAAATACACATGGCAGCTTTCGCTGATGGCTGCGTTCGTCTCATCGATGGTTGCTTTCCCCGTTGCCTACAGCATCGCCTTCCACCTGAAGCCGCGGGTAAGGAACATCGCAATCATGTTGCTGGTGGTTCCGTTCTTTACCGCCTATTTGGTTCGTGCCTACGCGTGGCAGGTGTTCTTGTCAGACAGCGGCATCATCAATGCATCGCTCGGTGCAATGGGGTGGCCCGCACTGCCCTTGCTCAACAACACGTTTGGGTCTTTGATTGGGTATCTCACCTTGTGTTTGCCTCTGGTCATATTGATCCAGGTCATGGGCATCAGCAGCATCGACCGAAGCCAGATTGAAGCGGCGAGAAATCTGCGAGCCAATCCGATTCAAACACTTTACGAAGTGATCTTCCCGTCCATGAAGACCTCGCTCGTGGTTGCATGGTTGTTTGCGTTCATTCTGTCGTTCGGTGACTTCGTCAGTCCGACCTACCTGGGTGGCGGCGCATCACCCACGCTGAGCAGCCTGATCATTGATACCACCAAATCAGGGCAGCAATGGCCCCGAGCGGCGGTGGTGGCGATCACCATGATCTTTACCTTGTTGTGCACCTCGCTGCTTGCTGGTGTGCTGGCCTACAAAAGGAAGTAAGCATGTGGAACGTACTGCGAAGACTGGGGCGGCTATATACCTCGCTTGTCTTCTTGTTCATACTCGCACCGTTGTTTGTCAGTCTGGTTTTCTCGTTCAATTCAGATCAGTTTCCCTCGCTGCCGTTAAAAGAGTTCACGTTGGACTGGTATCGGGTGACATTCACCGATCCCTTGGTTCTGGACGCATTCAAGCGAAGCTTTCTTGTTGCGGTACCCGTGGGTGTGTTCTCTACGTTGTTGGGGTTTGCCGCTGCATACACCGATTACCGTTATGAGTTTCGGGGCAAAAGCATCTTCAATTTTCTGATGATGTTGCCTCCGACCATTCCTCCGGTGATCATGGGTTTGGCCATGCTGTCGTACCTGACCAAGGTCAATTTGGGCGGGGCAGCCTATTCCATTTTCCTCAGTCACGTCGTGACGGGCATTCCGTTTGCTATGGCGATCATTCGTATTCGGTTGTCGCAAATGGACAACTCCCTGGAAGAAGCGTCTTGGAATTTGACCGCCAATCCCCGAAAGACATTTTTCCACGTCGTCGTGCCGTTTTGCTCGCAAAGCCTCGTGGCTGCCTTCCTAATCACCACTGCAGTGTCCTTCGATGAGTTTGCTGTGGCCTGGTTTGTGTCGGGATTGGATGAGACGGTGCCCGTGCGAGTGCTGATTTTCTTGCAGGGGCAGGTGAGTCCACGCATTAACGCCATCGGCACGGTGGTGTTCGGCACCTCCATCTTGCTCGTTGCCGCTGGCATGTTGTTGTCTGGCCTGGGCAAATCCATTTCGTCCCGCGCAAATCAATGAGTGTTATTTAAGGTTTGAATCATGACAAAACCATTGTTGGAAATAGATCGAGTCACGAAGCGATTTGGCGACTACTCTGCGGTTTCCGAGACTTCATTCAATATCGAGCGTGGGGAGTTCCTGGCCATCATGGGCTCCAGCGGTTGTGGCAAAACCACCATGTTGCGCATGTTGGCGGGGCTGGATGAGCCCACTTCTGGCGAGATCAGGCTCGATGGCGTGTTGCAAAGAGGGCTGCCTCCCTGGGAGCGGGAACTGCCTTTGGTGTGGCAAAGTCTGGCGCTGTTTCCTTTTCTCAGTGTCAAAGACAACGTTGCGTTCGGCTTGAAGATGCGCGGCGTCCCCAAGAAGGAACGTCACGCCCGTGCAAAAAACTGGCTCGACAAGTTGGAGCTGGGGGAGTTTGCTGAGCGCAATGTCACTCAACTGTCTGGGGGGCAGCGGCAACGTGTGGCCTTGGCGCGCGCTTTGGTCACCGAACCCAAAGTTATTTTGCTCGACGAGCCATTGAGTGCGCTGGACGCGCATCTGGGGGTTCGTATGCAAGCCTTGCTCCGCTCCTTGCAGCGCGAACTGGGCATCACTTTCATTTACGTGACCCACAGTCAGGTAGAGGCTTTCTCAATGGCCGACCGAGTTGTTGTCATGAGCCGCGGGAAAGTCGAGCAAATTGGAACGCCAAAGCAGATTTACCGCCAGCCAGCTACCCGCTTCGTGGCCGACTTCATTGGGAATGTGAACATTTTCAGAGGCAATGTGCTCGAACGCAATGGAGAGATGCTGTCCGTTGGAACCCCGTTTGGTGCTATGCAAGTGATGGCGGCTCAGAGAAATGTTGCGGTGAACGAAGAGATAGATTTCTTTGTTAACGCTGATCAAATTCGCGTTGGCTCAGATGTAGACGGTCGTGCCACAGTTGCCGGAAAATTATTGAGCTACAAATTCGTGGGCAACATGGTCACGCTCTATTTGGACTTGGGCGACGGCGTGGAGCTCAAGGTCACGATTCCCGAGCGTGTGTATGACCGCCTGAACATCAAAATAGGTGATGTGGTTGATGCGCAGTGGGATGCCGATGCCGCCCATTTGTTTCAGGCGGTCGCTTGATCGGCAGGACTTGATTGGACAGCGAATATGAGCTTGAGCGTCCACGACGTTTTGCGCTTGCCTCGTTTGGAGGAACTTCGTCTTCGGGCTGGGCGTGCTGGCGAATACCTGACGGTGCGTTGGCCTTACGTTGCTGAAGGCGAGTCACTCGGTGAATGGGTTCAGGGCGGCGAGTTGGTGTTCTTGACAGGCATCAACCGACCACGAAGCGATAGCAGCCTGGCACAAGTCATACGAGAGGCACACGAGCGCCGATGTGCTGGTGTGGTTGTGTTGACAGGGTCAGAGCACATTCCTGAGATTCCCCCTGTTGTCTTGAGGGAGGCTGAGCGCTTGGGGGTGCCGCTGATTGAGCAACCCTACCATTTGCCCATGGTGGTGGTGACCGAAGCCATTGGTTCTGCGCTAGTGCAGGCCCAACTGCTGGGCAACACTCGCCAGCAGCTCATGGAACAGCTGCTTGACGGAGGCATTGTTGATGAGAGCTTGTTGGGGCACCGAGCCCATCGGTTCGGAATTGACCTGAAACACGCTCGGCAGGTGTTGGTGTTACAGCTCACAGGCGCTTCGGGGCTGTTTCGGGAGTCAGGTTACGAGGCTGCGGAAGCTCACATGCAGGCGTTTAGGCAAGACGTCTTGCATGCCTTGAGTGGATGCATGCAATCACTGGGGCATCCTTTGCCGATCATTACTCAGGCGGAGCAATGGATTGCACTGCCCCAGGCAGACGAACCGGAAGCATCAGTAAAAAACCGACGTGCAGTGGAAGAACTGTTGCAGTCTTTCAACACGGGGAAAACGCCTCTGCGGGTGTTTGCAGGCCTGAGTGCGGTCTGTCCGCGCACCGCTGACCTGCCGACCGGTCTGGGGCAGGCGCGGCAGGCATTGCTGGCGGCCCAGTCCTTTCCGGAACGTTTAGGCCTGTCGTGCTTTGACGAGCTGGGGGTATTGGAGTTGCTGGTCTCGATTCGTGACCGCAGCCTGCTGGACCGCTTCGTTAATGCCACTCTTGGCCCATTGCTGCAATACGACAAGGGCTATCACAGCGTCTTGACCATGACGTTGGAGGCTTGGATGCAAGCCAACGGCAATCTCGTAGCGGCAGCTCGGCGGCTAGAGGTGCATCGCAATACCTTGAACCACCGCATGCATCAGATCCAAGCCCTGCTGTGCCTGGATCTGGACAACGCCCAGCACCGCCTGAACATCGCCATCGCGCTGATGATCTGG
>JAGPIR010000142.1 GCA_018054915.1 Allobrachymonas sp. | reverse complement strand
GTCTCACCGGCGCCGAGTTCGGGCGAGCCGCAGCCATCCATCCAGACCTGGCTGCATGCGGGCGCGGGCGGTAGCCAGTCTTCCGCCACATTGATTCCCGAGGTTCTGCGCCTGTTGCGGCAGGCTGGTCTGGATTTGCATCAGCTTGATGCCATCGTGGTTGGCATCGGCCCCGGCTCCTTTACGGGCCTGCGCACCGCCTGCGCCGTGGCGCAAGGGCTGGCCTTGGGCGCTGATCTGCCCGTGCTGCCGGTGAGTACGCTGCTGGCGGTGGCCGAAGACTGGCGCCATCGCCAGGCGGCGCACCTCCGGCAGGGCCGCATCTGGGCGCTGCTGGATGCGCGGATGGATGAAATTTACGCGGCCTGCTGGCAATGGCAAACCGATGATTGCGGCAGTATTCATTGGCGTTGTGTGCAGGCGCCGGTGCTGGTGGCACCCGAAAACCTGCTGGCGCTGCCGGGGCTGGACGAGCAGGCAGATGCCGTGGCGGGCAATGTGCAGGCTGTTTATGGCCCACGTCTGCCGTTGGCGGCGGCGGTGGCCGGGCCCACGGCCGCTGCCTTGCTGCGGCTGGCGCCAGCGCTGCTGCACCAGGGGCTGGCAGTGGATGCAGCGCTGGTGTTGCCTCAGTATGTGCGCGACAAGGTGGCGCAAACGACAGCCGAGCGTGCGAGTATCCGGGCCGCTGCGCACCCGGCGGCTTGAGTGGAGAGCTCGGTGGCCAATGGCTCGGGATTTGCCGTCACTGCCTTGCAGGCGCCTGGCGCTTCGGCGGTGCGCTTCAGTGCGGCCACGATGGACGACATGGACGCTATCATGGATATTGAGCGTGCAGCGTATCCGCTGCCCTGGTCGTGCGACAGTTTCACCAGCATTCTTTCCCGGCAAGGGTTGCAGTGCGGCGACTATGTGGTGCAGTTGCTGTGGGCGCGCCCGCCGGTTGGAACAGAAGCGGTGCAGGGTTATTTTGTGGCCATGCTGGGGTTTGAAGAGATGCACTTGCTCAACCTGGCGGTGCACCCGGATTTTCAGGCCAAGGGCTGTAGCTTGCTGTTGCTGCAGCACCTGCGCAATTGGGCGCAAGGGTATGGTGCGCGTGCATTGTGGCTGGAGGTCAGGGAGAGCAATCGGCGTGCGCAGGAGATTTATCGCCGCTTTGGTTTTCTGCCTGTGAGCACGCGCAAGCACTACTATCCCGCGCCTGAAGGAGGGCGAGAACATGCTGCGGTGATGCAGTTGCTGCTGCCAGCATCCGATGGAGATACGCAGCGGCCGGTATGAGCCCTTGTCGATGGCGTCGTGCAACCCCAGCCGTCAGCTAGTCCGGAATTGTCCGGGCGGCTGCCGGGAAACGCGAGGGTGATAAGAGTTGCCCCATCTCTTGTGGTGCGCTTCCTGTGCAACAATTATCGCCTTGCAATAAGCGCCTTGGTGCAAAACCTGCTGGCGCACCGGTTTGCAACAGGTTCCGGCCCAGTTGACCATTCGAGGAAACAAGACCCATGACGACAGAAAGCCAGATGACCCCTGGTGAAAAGGCCTTGCGCGACGCGGCGTGTGATTATCACCGCAGCGGCACGCCCGGCAAGATCTCCATCTATCCCACCAAGCCCCTTTCCAATCAGCGCGATCTGAGCCTGGCCTATTCACCCGGCGTGGCCTATCCGTGCCTGGAAATTGAGGCGGATCCATCCAAGGCGGCCGAATACACCGCGCGTGGCAATCTGGTGGGGGTGGTGACCAATGGCACGGCCGTTCTGGGTCTGGGCGATATCGGGCCGCTGGCGGGCAAACCGGTCATGGAAGGCAAAGGTTGCCTGTTCAAGAAATTTGCCGACATCGATGTGTTCGACATCGAGCTGGCCGAGCGCGATCCCGACAAGCTGGTTGACATCATCGCGGCGCTGGAACCCACGCTGGGGGGCGTCAATCTCGAAGACATCAAGGCGCCGGAATGCTTTTACATCGAAAAACAGCTGACCGAACGCATGAGCATCCCGGTGTTCCACGACGACCAGCACGGCACGGCCATCATTTCCTCGGCGGCGCTGCTCAATGGGCTGGAACTGGTCGGCAAGGACATCCGCACAGTGAAGCTGGCGGTTTCTGGCGCGGGCGCTGCCGCGCTGGCCTGCCTGGGCCTGATGCAGGACTTGGGTATACAGCCCGGCAATATCTTTGTCTGCGACTCCAAGGGACTGATTTATGCGGGCCGTCCCGGCGGGTTCGATGAATCAAAGGCCCGTTATGCCCAACCGGATACGGGGCTGCGCACGCTGGCCGACGTGGTGGCGGGGGCGGACGTGTTTCTGGGCTGCTCCACGGCCAACGTGCTGAAACCGGAAATGGTCAAGACCATGGCCGACCGGCCGATCATTCTGGCGCTGGCCAACCCTGCGCCGGAAATTCTCCCCGAGGCTGCCAAGGCTGCGCGTCCAGACTGCATCATCGCCACCGGCCGCTCGGACTATCCCAACCAGGTCAACAATGTGCTGTGTTTCCCCTACATTTTCCGGGGGGCGCTCGATTGTGGCGCAACGCGCATCACCGACGCGATGAAGCTCGCCTGTGTGCGGGAAATCGCCGCCCTGGCGAAAATGGAAATCAGCGATGAAGTGGCGGAAGCCTATATCGGTCAGGAACTGCGTTTCGGTCCCGATTACATCATTCCCAAGCCGTTTGATTCGCGGCTGATTCTGCGCATTGCTCCCGCTGTTGCACAGGCCGCAGAGGCATCAGGCGTGGCTGCTCGTCCCATTGCGGATCTGCAGGCATACCGGGAGAGACTGAGCACGCTGGTGACCCATACCGGCTTGTTCATGCGTCCGATGTTCCACGCGGCCAAGGCGGCGTCGGCGCTGGCCAAGCGCGTGATATACGCCGAAGGAGAAGATCCGCGCGTATTGCGCGCCGCGCAAATGGCCCTCGATGAAGGGCTCGCCAGCCCCCTGCTGATCGGAAGCCCAGACGCCATCCAGCGCCGCATTGAGGAACTTGGCCTGCACATCCGCATCGGGCAGGACGTGGGTGTTGTCGATCCGCAAGACAACCCGCATCACGGGAGCTACTCGGAAAAGTACCACGAGATCATGGGTCGCGAAGGCGTATCCGCCGAGGCTGCACGGGCCATTGTCCAGCGCAATCACTCTGTCATTGCGGCGCTGGCTGTGCATCTGGGCGACGCCGACGCGATGATTTGCGGCCTGCACGGCAGTTTCGATAAGCACCTGCAGATCGTGCGCGACGTGATTGGTCTGGACAAGGATGCGGGCATTTTTGCGGCCCTCAGCGCGGTCCTCCTGGAAAAACACACCCTGTTCATCACCGACACATATGTGAATGAAGACCCGAGTGCGCAAGAGCTGGCGGACATTGCGCGCATGGCTGCCCTCAAGGTGCAGCGCTTCGGCATCACGCCACGGGTGGCGTTTCTTTCGCATTCCAATTTCGGCAGCAGCAAGCGTGCCAGCGCCCTCAAGATGCGTCGCGCCCACGAGCTGTTCCGCGAGATGGCGCCACACATTTCCAGCGAAGGCGAGTTGCAGGGTGACAGCGCCCTGGATGGTGAATTGCGCAATTCCAGACTGCCGGGCAATTGTTTGGAAGGCAATGCCAACTTGCTGGTTTGCCCAAACCTGGATGCGGCCAACATCATGTTTAACGTGCTCAAGGTCACGGGCGGCAAGGGATTGACTATCGGCCCGACCTTGCTTGGCGCCAGTGCCAGCGCCCATATTCTGACGCCTTCGGCCAGCATGCGGCGCATTCTCAACCAGACCGCCATTGCCGTGGCATCAGCCGAGGCGCGCCGCGCCACTGTTGCGCAGAAATAGTACGGGAAGCGGGTGCATCGCGCGGGGTTGCCGCGCAACCCATAAAAAAAGCGCCGGCTTGTTTTGCCGGCGCTTTTTTTCAATGGATAGAAACCATTACTTCCGGCTCTTGGCCTTGGGCGCAGGAGCGGGTCGCTCAGCCGTCATGCCGTCGAACACTTTTTTCTGATTGTCGTCCAGGGCGTTGTACAACGCAACGGAAGCATCAAAGCGGCTGAAAAGGAAGCTGTTCTGCTCGGTATGGAGCTTTTTCAGGAACGCCACACGTTCAGGTGTTTTCATGGCGTTGAATTGCTCGGGCTCGAGTATTTGCGAGGGCCTGAATTCCAACCCATACGCAGTGACGAATTTCTTCCACTCGGCCTCTTGCGCGGCGGTGATTTTCAGTTCTGCCTTCAGCATGTCGTATGGGTTGCTGGCCGCTGCAGTCTTTGCCGCAGGCGCTGCCTTTTGGGCAAATGCGGCAGGAACGCCAAAGGCGCCTAGCAGGGCAACCGCAATCAGGGGTTTGGAAAACAGTTTGAAAGTCGGGTTCACGGGCAATGTCCTTTCTCTTATGCATGGACCGTAAGCGGCGCACACAGGCGCAGCATCAGACAATGTATGGGAATAAAGCGCCAGGTTCAATGGTGATAGGGTGTTAATTTGTAAC
>JAGPIR010000141.1 GCA_018054915.1 Allobrachymonas sp. | reverse complement strand
ATGCGGATGCATCGGCAGCATTCATGCGTTGGTCAGAAGGGGTCTTGGCGTTCAGGTCGTGGGCGGCCTTAGCCTTTGCGTCACGCTGGGCGCGCAGTTGCGCGAGTTTGGATGCCATGGTGTGGCCTTTCTTGGTTTGCTTCGCCCGCAAGGGGCATGAAAAACCCGCAGGGCTTTTGCCGTGCGGGGTGCTGTGAAGCCCTTTGCGGGGCACAAAAAAACCGCCTCAAGGGCGGTTCTGTTGTTTGGTGCGCGATGCGCGTTACTGGTTAAGGAGCGACAAGACGCGCAGGCGCTGGGCCTGGCGCTTGCGGTGGTCTTCGCTTGCCATGGCCTCTTCAGGCTCTGGCGCAGGATCTGGCGTGGGCGCGGGAGCGCGTTCTGCCTTTGGGGCGTTGTCGTAGGCGGACAGGTCCCACGCACCGGCCTTTGCCTCTGCCTCGGCAATGGATGTGGCAAAACCAGCATCAAGGGCTTCTTGCGCGGTGAACCATGTTTCTGCGGCCATCCATTCGCTGATTTCTGCCGCGTCCTTGCCGGTCTTTTCTGCGTAGGTGTCGGCCAATGTGCCGTCGATCTTGTCCAGCAATTCGGCCTCTTTGCGCAGGTCTTCCGCGTTGCCCCACATGCCCGTCCATGCCTTGTGAATCATGAACATGGCGCCCTTGGCCATGATTACCTCATCGCCCGCCATGGCAATGAACGTGGCCGCGCTGGCTGCAAGGCCATCGATGTGCACCACCACCCGGCCCTTGTGTGCGCGCAGGGCCTGTTCCATAGCGCGGGCGGCAAATACGGAGCCGCCAGGGCTGTTGACGCGCAGATTGATGGTGGCTTGCTTGTCCACCGCGTACACGGCCTTGACAAACGATTCAGGGGCTACACCGCCCCACCATTCCGCTTCGTCTTCGCTGGAGACGATCTGGTCATACAGGAAGATGTCCACCTCGTTCGCGTCATCCTTCGCAACCACTTCAAACCGGCGTGCGCTGGCCTTTCGGTTGTCGGAATAGAGCTTATTCAGTCGGCTTTTCATTGGTGTCCTTCCCGTCGGCTTTGCCGGGGTTCATTTGCAAGTCGTCGTGCGGCGGCATGTTTTCGAGCCTGCGCACCTCGTTGGCGTCCATGAAGGGCATTTCCCCAGCCCGGCCCATGGCGATGCGATAGGCCTCATACCGGCCCTTCAGGTCGCCGCGCTCCAGGGCCGCCGTGATGTGCTCCACAAAGTAGCGTTCACGCACCGGCCACAGCTTGCGGTTGATTTCTTGCGCCATTGGCGTGAGGTGCCGTTGCAGTGTGTAGCGGACAAAGCCGATACCCTGCGATTCGATGCCGCTGCCCCAGCTTGTGGTCTTGTCGGTGTGGCCCACCATGTGTGGGGGAACGCCGAAAACGCGGCAGATTTCCTCTACCGTGAACAGGCGTGTCGCCAAAATCTCAGCGTCTTTGCTGTTGACGGAGAGCTGCGCTGGCTCCAATCCGCCGGACAGGATCAGCGGGCCGCGCGGGCCGTTTTGTGCGCGCGAGCGCAGCGAAGCGGTCAACTGGTTGGTCTGTTCTGCCGTCAGCTTCGTGGCCGTTTTCAGGGCGTAGTCAAAATTGGCGCCACCGGCAAAAAATTGACCGCTGAACTGCTGCGCCGAGATGGCTGTGCCGATGGCTTCGCGCGCGGCGTAGGTGATGGGGCTGGGGCTGGTCAGGCCGTCAAAACCCAGGCTGGGCAGGTGGATCATGTCCGCGCTGTCTAGCGTGTACGGCGCTTCGCCGCTCTTGGCCACGCGGTACAGCAGCTTCCCTTCATACCTGAACGGGTGCACCGACAACGGGTGCAGAGGCTCCCACCCTAGCACCTGATTACTTCGGCTGCCTCGGATCAAACGCCCGAAGCCGTCGCCGTAGAACAGCTTGGAGCTGATGATGTATTCAATGGCTGCGGAACTTGTCCAGCCTTCTCCGGCCTGCTCGTTGAACAGCCACCAGTAGGGATGATCTGCCTTGTCCCGGCCATCTGCCGTGCGCTCGAACACGCCCAGGGGCAGCGTTGCGATGGCCCCGGCAATCAGCGACACGCAGCCATAAACGGCGGATACCTTCATAGCTGAATCGGCTGTGACGGATGCGCCGGACGCGGAGATGGACGATGCACCGATCATGGCGGTCAATTCGCTCAAATTCAGGCTTCCCGTGCTGTTTTCACCCAGCGCAACAATGCCCGCGCGTTCCGCCGCGCCTTCGCGCTCAGACAGCCATGCCCCGAGAACTCGGCTTCCTTGCGGCCTGGCAGTCAAATTCATGGTTTGGGTCATGAGTAAATGTCTAGTGAAATGATTTCTGGGATCACGTCCGGCTCTACGTATTTGTTGACAAGCCCGGCCGCCATCACAGCAGCCACCGCCAAGTCAATCCGGCCCGTCGCTTTTTCCTTGGACAGCTTGCGGTTTTCCGCGCCGTCCTGCTCAATGACTGCGTTGCTCATGCACCAGTCCAGCACCTTGTGGCCTGGGTGGGCGATCTCGCCGTTCAGCAACATGCGCTCGAATGTTTCCAGCGCCGGGCTGAAGTCTTTGTAGCCCTGCCCTACCGGTTTCATTTCGGGCAGGCTGATGCCGTCATCGGCGGCCAGCGCCATCAAGTCTTCGATTCGCCAGCGGTCATAACCGACGGCGATGATCTCGAAGAAGTCGCACATTGCCGACAGCTTTTGCAGAATGACCCGCTTGCTGATCGCCCGACCCGGCGTGGTGTCGAGATACCCTTCGGCCCGCCACTGGATGTACGGCACGCGGTCGGTGTCTGCCTTGCGCTGCAATTCAACGTCCGGCAACCATGCGAAGGGCACCAGAAGCCACGGTTCGCCCGCCTCGATGGGCTCCACCAGGAAAACCATGCCGGTCAGGTCGGTGGTGCTGGACAAGTCCAGTCCGGCAACCGCACGGCGACCGCGCAAGTCCTGCCAGTCAAAATCCCGCTGTGCCCCGCGCCACACTTCGCCGCTGATCCATGGGCTTTCGGCGTCCGTCCATTGGCAGAAATTCAGGCGCCGGACGATGGCTTCCTTGGACGGCATGCCCTTGGCCTCGACCACCTGCTCCCGGATGTACTTCATGCCCGGCAGGTCGGCATCCTGCAATGACGGGTTAGCCTTCGGCCAGCATGTTTCGTCGGAGAAAGGATCGTCCTTTTCATCAAGCGAACACACAAAGGGAAAGAATGCATCGTCTTCCACCTCACCCGCTGCCACTTTCGCGCCGTATTCGTGATAACCCCAGCACGGCCCCATTCGGTTGTGGCCCGCATTCGTAATCATGAAAATCATGGCCTGCCTGCGCGACTTCGTGCCCGCCCGCATCATTTCAACGACGGTGTTGGTCTTGTGCTCGTGCAGCTCGTCAATCAGGCCGATGTGCGGGCGTGGGCCGCTTTGCCCATCGTCGCTACTGATTGGCCTGAAGAATGCGCCCTGCGCCATGTAGGCAAGGTTCCAGCACCGCTCACCCGTGCCGCTCTTTTGCAGGCGCTTGGATAGCTCAGGCGATTGATCCACCATCGCAACGGCGTCACGGAACAGGATCATGGCTTGATCCTTTTTCGTGGCGGCGCTGTAGATTTCCGCGCGGGGCTCGTTGTCAGCCACCAGCCCCAACATGCCCACGCCAGCGGCCAGGGGGGATTTGCCGGAACCCTTCGCGGTTTCGATGTAAGCGTTGCGGAACCGGCGGTGCCCGTCCGGCCCCATCCACCCGAAAAGCGAACCGATAACAAACCGCTGCCAGGGCAGCAAGGCAAACGGCTTGCCCTCGAAGTCGCCGCCGTTGAGTTTCAGCACGTCCTCGAAAAAACCTTGCGCCTTTTCCGCCGCCTCTACCTTCCACACCAGCCCGCGCTTGTGCCCGCTCTCTATGTCCCGCAGGTGCCGCGCGCACTGGCCGCGCACATGAGGCCCAGCAATCCGCTCGCCCGCCACGACTTCCAGCGCGTACTGCGTAGCCGCGTCAGAAATAGCGGGCGGCTTTGTCTTCTTGCTTCTTGTCATCAGGGGTCGCAGTGACGCGGGATCGCGCCGAAGGGGTCATGCCGAACTCGGCGGCATAGCGCACCATGTCGGCTTTGGCCTTGTTTGCGATCCCGACTAACGGGTTTTGTATGGCGTTGCCGCTGGTGGTTTTAATCATCAGCGCGGCGTTTAATTCATCCTTGGCGGCCATCCTATTGATGGCCCGCTCCGCTTGCGCCCAGCGACCGTATGCGGCTGCGTAGGCGGCCAGCGCAGCGCGGTCTAGCTCCGTCATCAGGCCAGCGGCGTACAGGGCGCTGCACACCCGGCCCCATTCCACTTTGGCGTCGTCGCAAAGGAAGGCGGGCGGCGTCGGCTCGGCCAGGGCGACTACGGCCTCGGCCTTGTTGACGGCGCGCTTGCCGGGGTTGCCCTTTACCAGCTTCAATGCGGTGGGCGTGGGCTTTCTACCGGCGGCCATTTACGCGCACTCTGCC
>JAGPIR010000140.1 GCA_018054915.1 Allobrachymonas sp. | reverse complement strand
GAATTGCTATTCACGGCGGCGGCACAGCAGCGTGCGCAGATCCGCCGCGTGGCCGCGCAAACCGGCCTGCTGCTGACGCGAATCGGTTGCATCGATGCCCAGACCGGCTTGCGCCTGCGGCACGCCGGCGGTGGCGGCAATCCTCTACAAGGTCACGGATTTGACCATTTCGCCGTCTGATGCGGGAGGACGGTCGTCCAGCAGCAGGACAGCGTGTGGCAAAACTGCGGCAACGGGCATCTGCGGCCTGACACAGCCTGCCGCAACGGCTATGATGCGGGTATTGCATCCGGTTGAGGGAGGGGTTCCATGCACAAGAACTTGATCCGCGCGGGCGTCGGCATGATTGTGGCCATGTCCGCCACTGCGGCCACTGCGGCCTGCTACCACGTATACAACGGCCGGGGACAGTTGGTGGAGCGCAGTCCCGGCCCGCCGGTCAACATGAGCCTGCATTTGCGGCAGACCGTTCCGGTGAAATATGGCCGTGGCGCCACCATGGTGTTTGAGGCCCCCGCAGGAACAGCCTGTACGGACTTTTCTACCCTGCGCACTGCACGCCGCAGCCGGTCGATTCAGGACAACGAGGCTATTCTCGACAATCTGGCGCGGCTGAATACCGATCCGCGCGGGCGGCTGGGCGGTCGAAACGACCGCTGGCTGGCGGATGTGAAGTTCTGAAAGGCGGGCTGTGTGCAGCCTGTAACCGGACAGGGTTTCCGTGCGTTCATGTCATGTGCGATAATACAAAGCTTCGCGGAAAGTATGTCAGGCGGGCTGGCACGGCTCCCGCAGTGTTCTTTGAGGGAGACCCATGAAAGAAGGCATCCATCCTAATTACCGCGAAGTCTGCTTCGTGGACTTGTCCAACGGCTTCAAATTCGTGACGCGCTCCTGCGTCAACGCCAAGGAAACCGTCAAGATGGACGATGGCCGCGAGCTGCCCCTGTTCAAGCTGGACACTTCCAGCGAATCGCATCCGTTCTATACCGGCACCCAAAAATCGGTCGACAACATGGGCGGTCGCGTCGAGAGATTCCGCAACCGCTACGCCAAAAAACCATCCGCCTGAGGCAGGTGTGACCTGCGGCAGATGCAAGCAAAGCAGCCCGCGGGCTGCTTTTTTGCGCCCCTGTTGTTCACCGGGCATCGCCTAGCCGGAGGGCCTTTTTGTGAATCAGCCTTCGCCAGCCATTGTTGCCCAGGAGGGCGTGCGCCGCCTGCCGCGCTGGGGGCTGCTGCTTTTTTGCGCGATTTACATATTGGCGGGGTTTGTCTGGCGCGACCCCTGGAAGGGCGACGACATCACCAGCTTTGGCTACATGCTGGAACTGGCGCGCGGTCATGCCTCCTGGCTCAAGCCTGGCATGCTGGGCGAATCCGCCAATTTCCACACCTTGCTGCCGTATTGGCTGGGGGCATGGGCCATACAAATTTCGCCCGCCTGGATGACAGCTTCGCAAGCTGTTCGGCTGGTTTTCATGGCCGTGCTGGCGCTGACCTTGTTGGGGTGTTGGTTCAGTATTTATTACTTGGCGCGTTCTCGGGCGGCGCAGCCGGTCAGTTTTGCTTTCGGCGGGGAGGCGCGGCCGGCCGATTACGCCCGAGCCATCGCCGACGGCGGGCTGCTGGCTCTGCTGGCCTGCTTGGGATTGGCTGAACCTGCGCACCAGACGGCGCCCGCACTGGTGCAATTGTGGTGCGTATCGATGCTGCTGTTTGGACTGGCTGCCTTGCCTTACCATGCCACGCGCGCCGTGGTGGCCGGCAGCCTGGGCATGATGGGCCTGACGCTTTCCGGCGCGCCTGCCGTAGCCATCGGAATTGCCGCGTCGGGCCTGCTGGTGCATGCCTTTGGACATGCCCATGACTGGCTGGCGCCTGAGACGGAATACGAATGCACCCCCCAGGAATTGCAGCGTCTGCGCAGCCGCCGCCTGTGGGTTCTGGCAATCCTCGCCTTCGTGATGCTGCTGTGTGCTGGTTTGGCGCAAGGACTTGACCTCTGGCGTTGGCGCGTGCAGCCGCTGCCCAGCCGCTGGGTGGGATGGCGCAACCTGGTCCGCATGTACCTCTGGTTTTGCTGGCCCTTGTGGCCGTTTGCCCTGTGGACCCTGTGGCGCTGGCGTCACCAGTGGCGCAACCTGCTGCCCAGCCGCCACCTTGCATTGCCGCTGTGCCTGGTACTCATCGGCAGCATCGGGTGCCTGCTGACTGAAAAATCCAGCGTCATGCTGTTGCTGGCGCTGCCCGGCTATGCGGCGCTGGCCGCTTTTGCATTGCCTAC
This sequence comes from Allobrachymonas sp., assembly GCA_018054915.1. Lineage (GTDB taxonomy): Bacteria > Pseudomonadota > Gammaproteobacteria > Burkholderiales > Burkholderiaceae_C > Brachymonas. Next base: position 2,231 of record JAGPIR010000140.1, on the reverse strand, counting down.
TTTCAAGCGCAGTGCCGCCGCCGTGATCGACTGGTTCACGCTGATCCTGTTTTCGCTGGTGGCCGTTTATGTCTGGTTTGTCTGGCTGGCGGCCATCACTGGTGTGCCAGCGCGATCTGCCGCACGGGTTTACCGCCTGCTGGAAGGCTATACGCCCCGTTTTGAGTGGGTGCCATTTCTCATCGGGCTGGCTGCTTCTGCGGGGTGGCTGGCGCTGGTGCGCTGGCGTACCAGCCGCCTGCCGCCTGCCATTTGGAAAAGCATGATCCTGCCGGCTGGTGGCGTCACTATGTGCTGGGTCATGCTGACCGCATTGTGGCTGCCTGCCCTCAATTACGCCCGCAGCTACGAAACGGTGGCCAGCCGGGTGGCGTTGGCCGTGGGCGGGGATAGCGCTCTGCCGCCGTGCATTCAGCAATACGGGCTGGGAGACGGGCATATCACCGCGTTGATGTACTACGCCAAGCTGCCGCTGACGCGGGACCGCTCCGCCAACTGCCCGTGGCTGCTGGTTCACCAGACCCGTATGCCCTTGCTGGGGCATGCGCTGGACATGCGGCCCTGGCAGAACGTCGGTACGGTACGCCGGCCTGGCGACAAGGACGATGTGATCGTGGTTTTTGCCCGGCGTGCGCCGGTATTCAAACCCGATCTGGCGAATTGAGTCTGCGGCCTTGCAAGACAGGGAGGTGCTGTCGGGTCGAGTCATGGGCGCATCGCAACGACGGCCGAAGTCCGATACAATCTGCGGCCAAGCCGGCGTAGCTCAGTAGGTAGAGCAACGCACTCGTAACGCGTAGGTCACCAGTTCGATTCCGGTCGCCGGCACCAAACAACCATCCAAGCAAGCCCGATACCATCCCGAAGCCCGCATGTTTCCTGGCGTTGCGGGTTTTTTGTTGTCCGAAGGTGTGTACGTGATGCACTGTCATGCGGCGATACGCACGGTGCTTTTTGCACCAGGATCTACAGAAAAGAAAGGGGGTTGTCATGGGCATGGATTGGACAGGATGCCGAAGCCCTTCGCCGTCGTGTGGGCCCGCGTTGTCCTTGAGGCACGGGGTTGTCTGGCAGTGTCCGGACAGAAGGACCCGGCGCGTGTTGGGGTCAAAAAAATGGGCGTGCAGCGCTTGACCAGCCGATGGCTCTGAAATGGCCGAAGAAAGAACGGATTTTGATGGGCCGCAACGAAAAACCGCACCCATACGGATGCGGTTTTTTATGGGCAAGAGCCGTGGCCCGTCACCAATATGCCCCCCGCAAAAAATACCGGTTGCAGGAGGGGCAAGCCTGTCACATGCGTTCGAAGATCGCAGCGATGCCCTGGCCGGCGCCAATGCACATGGTTACCAGCGCACGCTTGCCGCCGGTGCGCTGCAATTCGTGCACGGCCTTGACGGTCAGGATGTTGCCGGTGGCCCCGATCGGGTGGCCCAAACCGATGCCCGAGCCATTGGGATTGAGCTTGGCCGGATCGAACTGCAGGTCATGTGCTACGGCGCAAGCCTGAGCGGCAAAGGCCTCGTTGGCCTCGATCACGTCGATGTCGGCCATGGTCAGTCCGGCTTTCTGCAGCGCCAGGCGGCTGGCCGGCACCGGGCCGATGCCCATGTATTCGGGCTCGACGCCGGCGTGGGCGTACGACACCAAACGCGCCAGCGGCTTGATGCCGCGTGCCTTGGCGGCGCCCGCTTCCATCAGCACCACGGCCGAGGCCGCATCGTTGATGCCCGAAGCATTGCCTGCGGTAACGGTGCCGTTTTCCTTCACGAACACCGGCTTCATTTTCTGGAAATCTTCGATCTTGGCGCCCGCGCGGAAGTGCTCATCCTTCTCGAACACCACGTCGCCCTTGCGGCTCTTGATCGTCACGGGCACGATCTGGTTCTTGAAGCGGTTCTCGGCCCAGGCCCTTTCGACGCGGTTGTGGCTTTCCACGGCCAGCTTGTCCTGGTCTTCGCGGCTGATATTCCACTTGGCTGCCACGTTTTCGGCGGTGATGCCCATGTGCGTGCCTTCAAACGGATCGGTCAGCGCGCCCACCATCATGTCCACCATCTTGCTGTCGCCCATGCGTGCGCCCCAGCGGGCGGCGAGGCTGGCGTACGGGCCGCGGCTCATGTTCTCTGCGCCGCCGCCAATGGCCACGTCGCAATCACCGAGCAGAATGGCCTGTGCGGCTGAAACGATGGCCTGCAGGCCCGAGCCGCACAGCCGGTTGACGTTCATCG
>JAGPIR010000139.1 GCA_018054915.1 Allobrachymonas sp. | reverse complement strand
CAAGAATACGCGCGACAACACACCTGCAGTGATCCACACTGAAATTGTGCCCGGTAACACGCTCGATATCACCCTGGCAGCCAAGGGTGGCGGTAGCGAGAACAAGACCAAATTCGCCATGCTCAACCCGTCCGATAGCCTGGTCGACTGGGTGCTCAAGAACGTGCCAACCATGGGCGCAGGCTGGTGCCCGCCGGGTATGCTCGGCATCGGCATCGGCGGCACGGCCGAGCGCGCCATGCTATTGGCGAAGCAGACCCTGATGGAAGATATCGACATGTACCAATTGCAGCAAAAGGCAGCCAAGGGTGAAAAGCTCACCCAGGTCGAGGAATTGCGGCTCGAACTGTACGAGAAGATCAATACCCTGGGAATTGGCGCGCAGGGCCTGGGCGGACTGACCACGGTGCTGGACGTGAAGATCGGCATGTATCCCACCCATGCTGCCAGCAAGCCCGTGGCCATGATTCCCAACTGCGCGGCCACACGCCATGCCCATGTTGTGCTTAACGGCAGCGGTCCGGTGTATCTTGATCCGCCCAGCCTGGACTTGTGGCCCAAGGTCGAGTGGGTGCCCGATACCCAGAAAAGCCACCGTGTGAACCTTGATACTCTGACCCGCGAAGAGGTGGCGAGCTGGAAGCCGGGCGATACGTTGCTGCTCAATGGCCGGATGTTCACCGGGCGTGATGCCGCGCACAAGCGCATGACCGACATGCTGGCGCGCGGCGAGAAGCTGCCGGTGGATCTGGCCAACCGGGTCATCTACTACGTGGGCCCGGTGGATCCGGTGCGCGATGAGGTGGTGGGACCTGCCGGCCCAACCACGGCCACCCGCATGGACAAATTCACCGACACGCTGCTCGAAAAAACAGGCCTGCTGGCGATGATTGGCAAGTCCGAACGCGGCCCCGAGGGTGTGGCGGCCATCAAGAAGCACCGCGCGGCCTACCTCATGGCCGTGGGTGGGGCCGCCTACCTGGTGAGCAAGGCCATCAAGAAAGCCCGTGTCGTGGCTTTTGAAGATCTGGGCATGGAGGCCATTTACGAATTTGATGTGGTCGACATGCCCGTCACGGTGGCGGTCGATGCGACTGGCGCCAATGCACACGAAACCGGACCCCAGCAGTGGCAAAAGCGTATTGCAAGCGGTGAATTCAAGGGCATTGCCATTGCCATTGCCGCGCAGTGAGCGGCTGATGTTTGGTGTACGGGTGTATCTGGTCAACTCCGACAATGGTGAACATGCCTGAGCTTCAACCGGGAAACAGCCGCAGGCCCATCGGTGTGTTTGACAGCGGTGTGGGCGGCTTGAGCGTGTTGCGGCAGTTGCTGCGCCATCTGCCGCATGAAGACATGGTCTATCTGGCCGACAGTGCCTGGGCGCCTTATGGCGAGCGCAGCCCTGAGCAAATCGAGACGCGTTGTCTGCAAATTGCCGACTATCTGCAACAACAGCATCGAATCAAGGCGCTGGTGGTGGCGTGCAACACGGCTACCAGCCAGGCCGTGCAGCAACTGCGCAATCGCTGGCCACAGTTGCCGCTGGTGGGCGTCGAGCCGGCCATCAAACCGGCCGTCGCGCTTTCCAGAACCGGGCATGTGGGCATTATGGCGACGCGCGGCACGGTGCACAGTGCCAAGTTCGCCCGGTTGGTGCAAGACTGGGGCGGCGCCTGCCGGATTCATGTGCAGGCCTGTGACGGGCTGGCGCTGGCAATTGAAAATGCCCTTGACGGCCGGCCCAATCCCGACGGGCAAACCGTGCGCAGCTTATGCCTGCGGTATACCGATGCGCTGCGCAACGATGCCATCGCGGCGGAACAATCTGCCAATCAAGCGGGTCATGCCACAGGACTGGGCGGAATCGACGTGCTGGTGCTGGGCTGCACACACTATCCTTTTGCAGGAGATTTGTTGCAACAAATCGTGGGTGATGCCGTGCAATTGCTCGAGCCCGGTGAACCGGTTGCCAGACAAACGCGGCGCTTGCTGCAGCAGCACGGTTTGTTGTCGTCGCCAATGCCGGATGCACGTACGGGTGAATTGACCTTGCTAGCGACCTCATCTCCCCGGCGCCTGCAACGAGCTGCTAGCCAGTGGCTCGGAATTTCTGCTGCCGTAACCCCAATCCATATCGACTGATCTTGTCAGGCCGCGTGCTGTGCCGGTTCATCGCTACTGACCTGAGCGCCAGCCACTACCAGGCTATTGGCAATGGCTGGCCCTCTCTGTTGTGCAGGAGGGGCAGCGGTTCTCTATCTGTCTTTCAGGCGCCCCGGATGAGGCGCGCCTTTTCAACAGCAAGTGCAAAACCGGTAGGCGTTTTTAACCAATGCCTTGTAGCCGGTCTTCAGGCTGCTGGATGTTGTGCCTGCTGGTGGTATTGCAGCACACGGTCGACTTCGTTCTTGCTGCCCAGAATGACGCTTACCCGCTCGTGCAGCCCCTGGGGCCGGATGTCGAGGATGCGCTGTTGCCCGTTGTGTGCTGCGCCGCCGGCCTGCTCGACGAGCCAGCTCATGGGGTTGGCCTCGTAGAGCAGGCGCAGCTTGCCGGGTTTGTTGGGTTCGCGCTTGTCCCAGGGGTACATGAACACTCCGCCGCGCGTGAGGATGCGGTGCACGTCGGCCACCATACTGGCGATCCAGCGCATGTTGAAGTCCTTGCCGCGCGGACCCTCCTGACCTTGCAGGCATTCGTCGATGTAGCGGCGCACGGGCGGTGCCCAGTGCCGCATATTGCTCATGTTGATGGCAAATTCCTTGGTGTCCTCGGGGATGCGAACGTTTTCCTGGGTCAGGATGAAAGTGCCCGTTTCACGATCGAGGGTGAACATGGCCACGCCATCGCCCACGGTGAGCACCAGAGTGGTTTGCGGGCCATAGATACAGTAGCCTGCGGCCACTTGTCGGGTTCCGGGCTGCAGAAAGTCCTGTTCGGTTGCTTCTGTGCTGCCTTCTGGTTTCTTGAAAACGCTGAAAATGGTACCGATGCTGACGTTCACGTCGATGTTGCTGGAGCCGTCGAGCGGGTCGAACATCAACAGGTATTCGCCTTTCGGATACTGACCAGATACCGGAAGAATCTCTTCCATTTCTTCCGATGCCATGGCGGCCAGGTATCCGCCCCATTCATTGGCCTCAATCACAACCTCGTTGGCAATCACGTCGAGCTTCTTTTGTACTTCGCCCTGTACGTTTTCGCTGCCCGCGCTACCCAGTACACCGGCTAGCGCCCCTTTGTTGACGGCGAGGCTGATTTGTTTGCAGGAACTTGCCACCATTTCAAGCAACAAACGCAACTGTTCGGGAACACAGTGTTGAGAATTTTGCTGCTCTATCAGGAAGCGGGTCAAACTGATGCGGGAAGTGGCCATGATGTGTTGCGAAGAATGTGAAGAGGTACGAAAAAAAAATTGATTATAAAAAGGGAATCAAGGCGATAGTATGCGGGTTTTGCCGGTTTGGGTTTTTCAAGAGATTGGCTCTTGCTTGGGGCGGCGGCTGTAGCGGGCGGCCAGCACGGCGCAAACCATGAGCTGGAGCTGGTGAAACACCAGCAGGGGCAGCACCATGGGGCCAGCCACAGCCGGGGGGAAAAGAACCTTGGCCATGGGTACGCCACTGGCCAGGCTTTTCTTGCTGCCGCAGAACACGATGGCGATCTCGTCCTCCTCGCTGAACCGGAGCCTGCGTGCCAATTGGGTGGTGGCATACAAAACGACCGCAAGCAACACGATGCAGACGCCCAGCAGACCGGCAAGGGCCCTAAGCGGGGTATCGCGCCAGAGCCCGCCGGCCACTGCGGCGCTGAAGGCGGTATAGACCACCAGCAGAATGGAGCCCTGGTCAAAAAACCGGATGAAGTGTGCGCGCTGCGCGATCCATTTGGCTGTCAGAGGACGCGAAAGATGGCCCAGCGCGAATGGCAGCAACAACTGCAGCATGATCGTGCCGATATGGCTCCACGCATCATGCGCGGCAGAGGCGCCCGTTGCCGCATTGACGGTTTGCGGCATGACCAGCCAGTCCACCAGAAGAGGCGAAATGAAGATACCCAGCAGGGTGCTGGCTGACGCGCTGCAGACGGCGGCAGCAATGTTTCCCCGTGCCACCGCTGTAAAGGCAATGGCCGACTGCACGGTCGCGGGCATGACGCACAGGTAAAGCACGCCTCGGTACAAATCGGGTGTGACCAGCGGCTGCAACAGGGGACGCAATGCCACACCGAGCAGTGGAAACAGGGCGAATGTGGACAGGAAGATCAACACGTGCAGGCGCCAATGCATGATTCCAGCCGTAATGGCTTGCCGCGACAGCCTTGCCTCATGCAGAAAAAACAGGCAGGCAATGGCGCATGCAGTAATGGTTTCAAGCACGCGGGCGAATAGCCCCTGCGCGGGCAGCATGCTGGCCAGCAGCACCATGCCGAACAGGGCCATGGCGTAGTTATCGGGAACAAAACGGGGGCGCGTCATGCCACCAGGGCCAAGGCAGTAGAGCTGTTAGCCGACCGGGAATGGGGATTGCGG
>JAGPIR010000138.1 GCA_018054915.1 Allobrachymonas sp. | reverse complement strand
CTGCTGGCAAGCCGGCTTGGCCGGGCGGAAGATTCAAATGGAACAATACGTCGTCTTGCTACGCCCCTTCCTCGCAAGCCATAGAGCGCATGGCGGGTTATTACCGCGCGCTTTCTGAACCCATGAGACTGTGCGCATTCTCGATGTCTTGCGCTGCGGGCCCATCAGTGTGGGAAAAATAGCCGAACGCATGCAATCGAGCCATGCCAACATTTCCCAGCATCTCCCATGCTGGCCCGGCGCGGCCAGCGAACAAGATCATGCCGAATCGCCGGCGTCGACTTATAGAAGGGGCGAGAGCAGGCGCGCAGTCGCCTCGGCAAGCGCCATGTACCCAGGCTGTTTTTCAGAAGCACGGACCACTTTGCGCGATTGGCGCAGATCCTGCACAAACATTTCCGAAAGTTTTTGCGTCAGTTCTTCGCTGTAGAGCACCGCGCAGACTTCGAAATTGAGCAGGAAACTGCGGTTATCAAAGTTGGCCGTGCCGACCATGCTGTAATTGTCATCCACCACAAATGTCTTGGCATGCAACATCGGTGCGGCGTATTCATAGATTTCCACGCCAGCGTCGCACAACTCCCTGAAATACGACCGCGCAGCCATAGTGACCCAAAAAGAATCGCTGTGCTCAGGTACAAGGATTTTCACTTCCACGCCCCGTAATGCCGCGTTGAGCAGGGCGTGATATGCAGGCTCTGTCGGTACGAAATAAGGCGTTGTCAGCCAGACACGCCGGTTCGCAATGCTGATGGCATGCAAAACGCTGTGATGAATGGCTTGCTGGTTGCTGTCGGGCCCGGAGGCCGCCACATGCACCGCATATTGGCCGGGCAGTCCGGCAACGAAAACAGAAGACTCGAACGTGTGCTCGCCGCTGGCATACGCCCAGTTTTCCAGAAACAGGTATTGCAACCAGCGAACGGCCGAGCCTTCCATGCGCAGATGCGTATCCCGGTAAGCCGTCTGCGCAAACAGGCACTCGTTTTCTTCATCGGTGATATTGGCTCCGCCGGTAAATCCCACCCGTCCATCGCAAACCACAATCTTGCGGTGGGTACGCAAATTCAGCATGGGCCGCAAGAACAGACTGAAACGAACGGGGTGGAAAGCGGCCAGCTGACCACCAGCCGCCACGAAACGTTCCCGCAACTCCCGCCCGGCACGGCCCATGAAGCGGGATGAACCCACATCGTCCACCAGCAAACGCACCTTCACGCCGCGCCGCAAGGCGTCTATCAGGGCGTCAATGAGTTGCACACCGCTTTGGTCGGGTTCGAGAATGTAGTACTCGAGATGCACATGCAACTGCGCCATGGCGACCTGCGCCAGAATGGCCTGCAAGGTTGCCCCGCCACCGTTGATGATCTCCACTGATTCACAGCTCGATGGCGGAATGCCGCTGCAGGCCTCGATCAACCGGCTGTGCTGCGCCGCCCAGACCGGAGGTTCGGGGTCTTGCAGCAAAATCTTTCGCGTGTCGTAATGCGCATGCAACCTGGCCCTGCTGCGCAGCCGGCGCAAGGACTGACGCTGGACTTTTCGCGGCCCAAAATAACGGTACACCACCAGCCCGATGGGCGAAATCGAAAACAACGCCAGAATCCACGCCAGGGTGGCCGCTGGCGAGCGCCGTTGCAGGGTGATATGAATGGCCAGATAGACACCGGCGATAAACCACACCCAGCCCAGCAGGACCCGCCAATGCTGCACGCCAAACTGCCAGATCTCGGTGATGGAACTGTTCATGGAAATGGCGGGTTGGCGCAAAGAGGCATCGCGCCGGTCAATCCGGGGCGTTTGTAGCGGCCCGCATCTGCATCCATTGCAGCGGATCAAAGCCGAGCGTCGCCCTGCCTTGTCCCCAGTCAACCAGCGGCCGCCTGATCACGCTGGGGTGCGCCAGCATCAGCGCAGCAGCGCTGGCGTCATCGGTCACGCCTGCCTGCACGGCTGCATCCAGCCGGCGCCAGGTCGTGCCCTTGCGGTTGATCAGCTCCTCACGCCCCAGTTGTTGCAGCCACTGCGCAAGCAATGCAGCTGGCACCCCTTGTTTCTTGAAATCGTGCCAAACATAGGCTACGCCCTGCGCCTGCAGCCAGGCTCGCGCCCTCCTGATCGTGTCGCAATTGGCGATGCCATAAACAGTAGGGATAGAAACCATGGGGCCAATTATGGCGTGGTTTGCAAGGGGAACGTGACAAAGTCTGGGCTACCCTGCTGGCCTGGACAGGCAACGTTTTCCCGCACAATACCGTCCATGAACATCAAGAGTACGGATTCGTCTCCCGTGACGCTGGAACAATGGCTGGCCCATTGCGAGCGCCTGCACCCCCAAGGCATTCAGGGTATTGAACTGGGGCTGGATCGCCTGCGTGAAGTGGCCAGCCGTATGCACGACGGCGACGGCGTCCGGTTTTCCTGCCCGGTTTTCACCGTGGCTGGCACCAACGGCAAAGGCTCCACATGCGCCATGCTCGAGAGCATTTATCGCCACGGCGGCTACCGCACCGGGCTGTTCACCTCGCCGCATCTGGTGCATTTTTCCGAACGTTGCAAAATTGACAACCAGCCGGTTGATGATGCCCGGCTGGCCCGGCATTTCGCCCTTGTGGAACAGGCGCGCGGTGCCACGCCACTGACCTATTTCGAATTCACCACGCTGGCGATTCTGGACTGTCTGGCCCATGCAAATCCAGAGGTGGTAACTCTGGAAGTGGGCCTGGGCGGGCGGCTGGACGCCGTCAACCTGATCGATACCGATTGCGCCATCATCACCAGCATCGACATCGACCACACGGAATTCCTGGGCGCCACGCGCGAAGCCATTGCCCAAGAAAAGGCGGGCATCATGCGCCCGGACAAACCCGCCATCGTGGGCGACCCGCAACCGCCTCGTGCGCTGGCCGACCATGCCAACGGCATCGGGGCCGACCTCTGGTTGCACGGGCGCGATTTCCTCATCGAAGGCGACCGCCAGCAATGGGGCTGGTCGGGCCGGGGACGCCGCTACAGCGGCTTGGCCTGGCCGGGGCTGCGTGGCGCCAACCAGCTCGTCAATGCTGCCGGCGTACTGGCTGCCGTGGCCGCCATGCACAGCCGCCTACCGGTGGCCGCGCAGGACGTGCGCATCGGCCTGGCACAGACGGCGCTTGCCGGCCGTTTCCAGATCGTGCCGGGGCAACCCACGCTGATCCTGGACGTTGCCCATAATCCGCACTCCGTCGCCGCACTCGTGGCCAACCTGGACGCCATGGGCTTTTATCCCGCCACGCACGCCGTATTCGGCGCCATGGCCGACAAGGACCTCGGCAGCATGCTCAGACACCTGCATCCTTTAATCGATCACTGGTATTTCACCGATCTTCCTACTCCGCGTGCAGCCAATGCCGCCACATTGCAGCAGATGTGGCAAGACGCCAGCGCCCAACTGCCCCATAAACTGACAGTTCCCACCAGCCAAACCTTTGCAAGCCCCGTACAGGCTCTGCATGCTGCCCTGGAGGCGGCAAACCCGGCTGATAGAATCGCCGCATTTGGCTCTTTTTATACAGTGGGGGCCGTTCTGGAAGACGGTTTGCCGCGTCTGAACGCCCCGCATGCCAGCGCCTCAGGCTAGGCGCACCGTCTCTCCTGCAGCAACACAGTAACCCCCAGTTTTTCCGGCATGGCCTTTTTCAAAAAACGCCCCAGCAACCCGGCTCCCTCTGGTTCAGGCCAGGCATCTGAATCCGGCTCCGCCCATACCGACGGGGTGCGCCGTCGGGCGCGTCACCGGCTGATTGGCGCAACCATTCTGGTGATTGCGATTGTCGCGACATTACCCTGGTTGCTTGATGTCCCGCCCCCCGCCCTATCGCCAGCCAGCATGCCGATTGTCATCAGCGGACAAGGCTCCGGCAAGGCGACCCCACAAGCAGACCTTGCGGCATTGGCTCCTGCAGCATCCATGCCAACAATTCCCGCCGCCAATAGCGTCCAAACAGGTTCTGCGCCTGTTTCTGCAACATTACTGTCCCCCGCATCACAGCCCGCCCCCACGCAAACAGCGCCCAATCGCCCGGAAAGACCGGCCGCTTCGCCCACGGCCTCCATGGCAGCCCCCCCAACAGCGCGCGCCGAAGCCGAAAAAAAACAGCCATCATCCGCCACACAACCCTCTCCCAAAGTCCAGCCCGCACCAGCCAGCCTTGATGCGTTCATCGCACAGCGCCAAAACCAGGGGCAGGCTACCGCAACAGCGTCTGCGCGGCCAGACCCGCAGCAAACATCACCCGTCACGCACAACTTCCCTGAAAAAGGACGTTTCGTGGTGCAGATCGGCGCTTATGTTGACCCTGGCAAACTTGCCAATGTGCGGCAAAAACTCAGTCAGGCGGGGCTGAACAACTATACGCAGACCGTCACCGTCAATGGCCAACAGGTCACGCGCGTACGCATTGGACCCTTTACCTCGCGCAAACAAATGGAACAGGTTGCAGCCAAGGTGCGTGCATTGGGCTTGCCCGTTTCCATGTATCAGTTGTGAACGGGATTTTCAGCATGTTTGCGGACTTGGGGC
>JAGPIR010000137.1 GCA_018054915.1 Allobrachymonas sp. | reverse complement strand
AGTTGAGGGAGAGGTTCATGAAAATTCTGCTCGCTGTGGATGGCAGCGCACACACCAAGAAAATGCTGGCCTATCTGGCAACGCACATGGAAACACTGGGGAGGGACAACGAATTCACGGCCCTGACGGTTGAACCGCCGCTGCCACCGCGGGCGCGCTCAATCGTTGGCAAGGATGTGGCCGACAGCTTTCATGCCGAAAGCGCCGAGAAGGTTCTGGCTCCGGTCACCAAATTCCTGGAACGCCACGATGTCAACCTGAAAACAGTCTTCAAGGTGGGACCTGCCGGAGAAACGATCGCAACATTCGCCGAATCGGGTAAATTTGACCTGCTGATCATGGGTTCGCACGGGCATGGCGCCCTGGGAAATCTGGTCATCGGCTCGGTGGCAACCAAAGTGCTGGCCACTTGCAAGGTTCCAGTGTTGCTGGTGCGTTAGGGGGCGTAGGCAGGAATTTGCAATTCCTGCCTGAGGCCGCAATCGGCCCAGGAACCGTTGTTTTTCCGCCAACACAGAAATATTGACTGGCCGCAATCCAGCGGGCTGCTCATCGGGCGTCAGGGTTGCGGCTGTGCCGTTTGCCACCCTGGAGTGGACCGGGCTCTCTCTTGATCCCCACGCCAACCCTTGTTGCGACCGGCTCAAGGGCTTGCTGCAGGAGATGCCTGCAATCCACCCCCCCGCACATATCGAGGGGCCGGCATCCTCGCCATTTTCAATATCAAATGAGCCAATGAACAACCTTTCTTGTTGTGTCCCGGTTTTTTTGGGATAATGGCAATCTTTTCCGAAATCTCACGGAAAGTACAGGGCTGTTCCGGGCCATGCGTTTCCGGGCGGCAACGGTCTTCTGACCACCCCTGCAACCCCCCAATAATCCTGAAGGTATTCCCATGGCCATGAAACGTACTTACCAGCCATCCAAAATCCGCCGTGCACGCACGCATGGTTTTCTGGTGCGCATGAAAACCCGCGGCGGCCGCGCCGTGATCAACGCGCGCCGCGCCAAAGGCCGCAAGCGCCTGGCCGTCGCCTGAAGCGCCACCCCACGGCTTGCGTAAAAAGCCGTGCGGCCGCCAATGGCAGATGCCTCCCCCATCCGTCAGCCCATTGCGCATGCGTCGTGCCCTGCACGCTGGTTTTCGCTGCGCAACGCGCAGCAATTCGGCGCCATCATGCAACAAGGGCACGTCGTTGCACGCAGCAAACATTTTGTCCTGCATGCCGCTTGCTGGCCTTCTGTGACGGCCGCTTCGCACGAAGCGGCTGATTTTGCACGGCCCACCAGGCTGTTTGCTGCCAGTGCTGCAACAACCGTTTATCTGGGCACCATCGTTCCCAAACGCTGGGCGCGCCGCGCTGTCACGCGCAACTTGGTGAAACGCCAAATCAGGCATGTCATGCAGGAACACATACCCGTTCTGCCCCACAGCCTCGCCATTGTGGTGCGCCAGCGCGCAGCCTTCGACCCCAGCCGATTCATCAGCGCGGGTTCTGTGACGCTACGCGCCGCCGTGCGTCAGGAGCTGATGGAACTGGCGGGGGCCACCGATTGGCAAGCCATCGCCGTGTTGTCACAGCCGCCGCACAAGACCCGCGCACCCGCCGAAAGAGCGATTTTGCCGGATCGCCGGGGGAGCGGCGTGCCCGCATCTGGCACAATGCTGCCCGCACCATGAATCCTCCCCAAATCCTGCTTATTTTGCTGATCAAGGCCTATCGCCTGCTGCTAAGCCCCTGGCTTGGCGGAGCCTGCCGTTTCGAGCCGACCTGTTCAATTTATGCGTTGAGCGCCGTCGAACAGCATGGGGCTATGGCTGGTGCCTATCTGGCAGTCGCCCGCCTTTTACGCTGCCATCCCTATTGCCAGGGCGGCTGCGACCCGGTGCCCCAACAGGCGCCACGTTTTTTCACCCGTCTTTTACCGGGCGCTGCTTCCGGCAAGCGCTGATCATTCCTTCCGATAGCTGCAACCCCCATGAACAAAGAGTTCCGCCGCTCCCTTCTGGGCGCCCTTTTCTTCTTTTCCTGTTTCATGCTGTGGAATCAATGGCTGATCCACACCGGACAAAAGCCGCTCTTTTCCTTCGGCAAACAGGCGGCACAACCCGTGGCGTCTGCCTCCGGAATGGCTGCAGCTTCAGCCGGCGTGTCAACTCCGGCTCCCGGCGCTGCGCCCACGGCCGGCACCACCGGACCTGCAGCAGCGCCAGCGGCCACAGGGCAGAAAATCGCCGTCAAAACCGACATCTTCAACCTGACATTCGATACCACCGGCGGTAGCCTGGTGGGGGCCGAGTTGCTGAAATACCAGGAAAGGGGCCACTCGGGGCAGCCTTTCAAGCTCATCGACGTGAGCCCCAAGCTGCAATACATGGTGCAAACCGGGCTGATTGGCGGCCAATACCCCAATCACCTCACGCCCATGACGCTGACCTCCGCAGAGCGGGAACTGCCGTCAGGCAAGGATGAGTTGCAGGTGCGTTTCGAGTCGGCGCAGACGGGCGGATTGAAACTGGTCAAAACCTACACCCTCAAACGCGGCAGCTACGCAATTGGTGTGCGCCATGAAGTGATCAATACCAGCGCGGCGCCTGTATCGGCCCAGCTCTACAACCAGCTGGTGCGTGACAGCAGCGAGGGACCTGACTCACACCAGTTCTACTCGTCCTATACCGGCCCCGCCTTCTACAGTAACGAGGGCAAATACCAGAAAACCAAGTTTTCCAATATCGACAAAAATAGCGCCACCTTCCAGAAGGAAACGCAAAGCGGCTATGTCGCCATGGTGCAGCGTTATTTCGCCACTGCATGGCTGCCCGAGAGCGGCTTGGCGCGCGAAAATTACGTGCGCCAGCAAAACGGCCTGTATGCTGCCGGGCAGATCTTCAATCTGGGAGAGATCCAGCCTGGCGGGACCAGCGTCAGCAATACCACCCTGTTCGCCGGACCGCAGCAGGAAGACGTGATGGATGCCCTGTCGCCTGACCTGAAGGCCGTGAAGGATTACGGCTGGCTCACCATTCTGGCGCAACCGCTGTATTGGCTGCTGACCCAGTTGCACAACATACTCGGCAACTGGGGCTGGTCGATCGTGGCGCTGGTGGTGCTGCTGAAGATTGCCTTTTACTGGTTCAACCAGAAGTCATACACCAGCATGGCGAAAATGCGCAACCTGGCACCCAAGCTGGAAATTGCCAAACAGCGTTTCAAGGATGACCCACAGGGGCTCCAGCAGGAAACCATGCGCGTCTACCGCGAGGAAAAAGTCAACCCGCTCGGCGGTTGCCTGCCCATACTCATCCAGATGCCGGTGTTCTTCGCCCTGTATTCCGCCCTTTCGGCAACCGTCGAGATGCGTGGCGCCCCCTGGATTCTCTGGGTCAAAGACCTGTCCGCACCGGATCCGTTCTACATTCTGCCCGTGCTGATGACGGCATCGAGCCTGTTGCAGGTCTGGCTCAACCCCAAGCCGACAGACCCGACCCAGGCCAAGATGATGTGGATCATGCCCCTGAGCTTTGCCTTCATGTTCTTTTTCTTCCCGGCGGGGCTGGTGCTGTACTGGTTCACCAACAACCTGCTTTCCATCATCCAGCAGTGGTTGATCAACAAACAGATGGAAAACAAAACGGCTTGACGTTTCTGGCCCGACAGGCCTAGGCATGCCTATACGGGACAAACAGCTGTTTGTCCCGTTTTTTATTGAATCTGCTTATGAACCTGCGGCCGGTGCAGCTGTTTCACGCTGCGTCCACGGCCAGCGGCATTCGTCCTGGCTGGAGCCGATGGAACCCGTTTGCGTGCAAGTCTCCAATTTCCAGAAAGACGGCTCTGGCTGGGCTGGGATAGACAAAGACAGGCGCAGCAGGCGGCGATCCCGCGCAACAATGGCCACGGCACGCTGCGCACCACGTTTTTTGCCACCCCGGGCTTTCCGGCCTGCCGGCACAAGGCAGGCTTGTACGTCGGCCAGACTGCCCACGCGCCACGCTGACGGCTGGCCGCTGCCTTCCACTTCAACACCCAACCATTCATCGCCAGGCGCAAGACCGGCAGCTTCGGCCATGCCGCCTCGCAACACGGTCTGAACCACGATGCTGGCGCCTTCCTTGCAGCGCAGGCCCCATTGCTGGGCCAGGGTGGCTTCTTTCTTAACGATCCGGATGCCGGTATCTTGCAGCAACGCATCCAGCGGCAACTCATCCGTCCCGTGCACCCAGGCATCGATTTCCCTGGCAAAACTGCGCCCGCCAAGTTCCTGCAACACCCCGCGCAGATCCTGCTCGGTCATGCCTGCAGGCGCGGGAGCTTTGGCGTAACAGCGTTCGTACAGGGCGCGCATCACGGCATCAAGCGTGGTTTTGCCTTCGCGGTGCAACACAAGGTCCAGACACAAGCCGATCAGGGCGCCCTTGGCGTAGTAGCTGACTGTGGCATTGGGGGTATTGGCATCGGGCCGGTAGTATTTGGTCCAGGCTTCGAAGCTGGCCTGCGCCACGCTGTGTATATGCCGTCCCGGACAGTTGCGCACGCTGTCCAGCGTTTTCTGCAGCTGTTGCAGGTATCCATTCAGATC
>JAGPIR010000136.1 GCA_018054915.1 Allobrachymonas sp. | reverse complement strand
CATCACCCGTTACCAGAACCGCAGCATCGAGACCGCGCAGGTGATGGAAGAGCTGGTGGAGATGGCCCGCAAGTTCCGCCAGGCGGCCAGCCGCGGCGAGCAGCTGGGCCTGAGCGACGATGAGGTGCGTTTTTACGACGCCCTGGCCAACAACGAGTCGGCCGTGAAAGAACTCAACGACGAAACGCTCAAGAAAATTGCCCACGAGCTGACCGAAAACCTGCGCCAGAACATCACGGTGGACTGGGCGCAGCGCGAGAGCGTGCGGGCCAAGCTGCGGCTGATGGTCAAGCGTATTTTGCGCAAGTACAAATACCCGCCCGATCAACAGGAAGCGGCCGTGGAGCTGGTGTTGCAGCAGGCCGAGGTGATTGGCGAGAGCTGGGGATAGGCCGATTGCCGTGACCGGCTTTCCGGCAGGTGGGCGGCGGGCCGCAACGCGGGCTTTTCAGCCTGCGCTAGCGGAAGTAGAAGAGTTTTTGCAACTGTCTGTCATGCCAGCGGCCCAATACGAGCTGGGCCGTTATGGCACCAGTCAGGGCTGTAAACATGTCCCACTGGGCATCCCAGACATCGCCCTGCGATCCCAAAAAATCGGTTGAGCCTTCTCCCGCCCATTCCGCCGATCCCCATTCGATCAGTTCGTACAAGGCGCTGATGCCGAGGCAGGAGAGCGTCACGAGGGCGAACAGCCATTTGCCGCGTTTGAGCAGAGAGGTGCGCAGCAGCAGTTCGCGGCCCAAAATGGCGGGCGTGACGCCCTGAAAGAAGTGGCCGATGCGATCCCAGGGATTGCGGGAAAGTTCCAAGGCGTCCTGCAACCAGAAACCGGCGGGCACGCGCGCATAGGTATAGGCGCCGCCAATGATCAGGATCATGGAAAAGAACGCCATCAGTCCGTGGCACAAGAGTGTGAGGGGGAATTTTCTGGCGGTGGCGGCGAGAATGGGCAGCGCAATCAAAACCGGCATGACCTCTGCCAGCCAGATGATCCGGTCGTAGGGGCGGATGCCGGAAAGGACCAGGGCAATCATTACTGGAATCCAGAAACGGAGGGGAAATCGCGTGGCTGGTGTCATGGGGCAAGTATAGGATCAGGTGCAAAGCCTTGGAACATTTGTTGCGCCCGGTGGTATTTTCCCGCGTGCAGGCCATCCTGCGTGGCACACTGGAAAATCCGCCGCCACTCGAAAGTTTTTGCTCGTTCTGCAGACCGCCGGGTGTTTCAACCATCAGCCGATCAACCGCCCTCTATGATCACAGCCGCCGTATTGTTTTGTCTTGTTGTGGGTGTGAATGATGGAGACACGCTGACCGCGCGGTGCGGTTCGGCCGCAAACGACCGGCAGGTTCGCGTGCGCATTGCCGCCATTGATGCGCCCGAACGCGGTCAGCCGCATGGAAAACGCGCCAGACAGGCGCTTTCGGCCCTGTGTCACCGGCAACAGGCGGTAATCAGTTCCACCGGCAAAGACCGCTATGGCCGCCTGGTGGCGGATGTGCAGTGCCAGAGGCAGGATGCGGGCATGTATCTGGTTGATGCCGGTCTGGCCTGGGTGTATGACCGCTATGCAGCCAGTCACTGGCATTTATACGGCTTGCAGCAATCGGCCCAGCAAGCCGGGCGTGGCCTGTGGGCAAACGGGCGCGCCGTGCCGCCGTGGGAATGGCGGAGCCCGACCCGAAAAAGAATGGGCCGCGCGCCCTGAGGGGCGATGGCTTTACTTTTTCACCCAGCCGCCAGCTGCATTCTGGATGTAGTTGCCGGGTTGGGTCCGGTCTGCCGCTTCGCGCGCAAAGACCTTGGCGGCTTCGGCCTCGGTGATGCCGTTTTTGGTGGCGATTTGCGCAAATTGCGCCTTGCGCTTGCTGTTGATGTCGTTCACCAGCGCTTTTACGTCGGCGGGGGCGTCGCTTTTGACAAAGCCGAGGTAGCCGTTGTTCTGCTCTCCGACCAGACCCTGTTCCTTGACGGTCTTGAGGTCGGCGGCAAAGGCGGCGCCTGCGATCAGGAGCAGGCCGAGCACACAGGTTTTCATCAGCGTTTTCATGGCATTTATCCTCAAATCAAAAAGGTATGGCTTAAAACAGGCCCTTGTCCGATTCGAACAATTGCTTCACATCCTTTTCCACCTTGATCATGATTTCGTGTTTGATGTTCACGGTCATGTTGATTTCAATGGGTTTTTCCGGCGCCTCGATGCGCACGACGGGTGAACAGGCACTGAGCAGCAGCGCCAGGCTGGCCAGGGAAAGCAGGGGAAATGTCCTGTACATGGGTGGGTGCTCCGCATGGTATGAAGGTTCAAGCTTAACAAACTCATTGAAGTTTGCCTGTCTGCAATTGTTGCAGGATGTGGCGGCTGAAATCGCCGGAAAAGAGCGCAGCCCGGAACATTCCGGGAAGGTTTCCGCCGATGTTCAGCCGGAGATGCACGGGGTAGCCGTCATAGAAGTCGGGATTGTTGCCTTGCAGGGTTGCGCGCGCCCGGTAATCGCCATTGCTTGTATAACTGATATCGGCTTTAAGCTGCTTGTAATGGAAATTGCGCAAGGCCTGCAATCCGATGTTGTCGTGCGCGGGTTGCGCCGAGGCATATTTGAGGGTGCCGCTGCCAGAGCTGGCCAGCCGGCCATCGCGTATTTCCAGGCCGCCATTGCGCCAGGCGAGCGGCAGAACGCCGTCGATCTGGCCGCTTCCGGACAAGCCCTCCAGGTCGAACAGCTTGAGCAACTGGCCCAGATCCACCTGATGGACGTGCAGCGGCAGGCTTTGCTGCTGCGGGGGCCAGGGCAGGAGCGATGGCCCGCCAGACAGACGGCCACCAAGCAGTTTGACATCCAGCGCATGCACGGTCATTTCGTGTGGAGCAATGGCCAGATCGATATTCAGATCGGCCAGTGAAGCGCCAGCGGCCAGCTGGCCGCGCGGTGCGGTGACCTGGAGGCGGCCTTGCAGCGGTTGCAGGCTGTCGAGTTGCAGATTGACCTGTGCCGCTTCCACGCGGGCCTTGTCCCATCCGGCGGTGGTATCGCGAGCACGCGCCGTGCCTTTGACGTTGAATGTCCATTTGGGCTGGAGGCACCAGTCCAGCGCCAGACGTGCCTCCACGGAGCCATCCTGGAGATTGAGCGGGAGCAAGGCGGGTGGCCGCGGCTGCAACTGTTTTTCCAGCGCAGGAAGGGATTGTTGCAGGCTGAATGCGGCGTTTCCGCAGGTTCGCGCAAGCGCATACGATCCGGAAAATCGCAGGGTTTCGGCGCCTTGCAACCCCAGCCAGCCATCTGCGTGCAGGATGTTGTCACGGAGTTGCAACCGGGCCTGTACGGCTGGGGCCGGCCAGTTGCCGAAACGCAGGGTGTCGGTAGTCAGCAGCATTTCACCCTGCATCCGCGCCGGGTGAGAGGGCTGCAAATTCAGGCGGGTGGGCCCGATCGTCAACGTTTGACCGGTTTTCGTCTGGACTTTCAGGGGCTGGCTGCTGGCCTGTCCGCGCAGCACCAGGTTTTGCCACCAGTTCCCGTCTGGTTTGGCCGTTGCTTCGGCCTTGACCGACCACAGGGATTGGGCGGCGGCAAGCGGCGATTCTCCCGACCAGGACAGGCGGCCGGTTCCGGCCTGCATGTCCAGCGTGCCACGCAGTCCGTCGGTGCGGGACCAATGCAGCGTTGCATCGCCCGTTGCACGCAGATTGCGGGCCTGGAACGCCGCCTGCTGCCACTTTTCCCGTTTACCGGTTATGCGCAATTGCATATCGGCCTCGGTCCAGTCGCCCAGGCTGGCGCCTGCCCGCAATCGCAGGCTCTGCACCGCGCCGTTCCACTCGCCCCACCGCGGTGACTGCAAGGCAAACGGAAATTCGCCGGTGCTGTGCGCCAGGCGGTCGTCGATGCGGATCACAAATTCCCGGTCGATTTGGCCTTTTGCTGAAAGCGGTTCCCTGCCCACCATGGCTTGCCAGCGCAGACCTGGCTGTAAGGTGATCTGCGCGGCGGGAGGATGCCAGGCGTAGCGGACCGCACCGTCCAAAGCAAGCGCTGCCGGTTTCGGTGTTTTGTTTGTCTGCAGTTCGGCTGCCGTGAACGTGGCCTTTCCGGTGACCGAACGCACGCTGGCGCCGGAGTCGCCCAGAATGGCTTCGGCCTGCAGGGTCATGGCTCCATTCCAAGCGCCCAGCGGCGTGGAAACGTCCAGGGCGCTTGCCAGTTTTTGCAGCATTGACAGCGGCGCATGGGCATCGAGCGTTGCTGGCTGCTGGGCTGGGTTGCGGCCAATGCGCAGCCGTGCGGTGGCGGCCGGTCCGTTTTGTGGCAACCATTCGGCCAGGATTTCGACGGCCGCACCAGGTGTTGCAGTCACCCGTATCACATCCGACGGCGCACGCAATTCCGCCTTTACCGTTCCTGCGTCTTGCTGCACAAGGAGAAGGCCGCTGACCTCCAAGGGCGGGCGTTGCGGCCAGCGAACCGCCACCTGCAGGTTGGTGACTTGTGCGAGGCTGAAGGGCAGGTCGGACCAGGTCAGCTGCGGCCAGGCAGAGGCCGGACGTGTCTGTCCAGGAAGAATGACCAATTCGCCCTG
>JAGPIR010000135.1 GCA_018054915.1 Allobrachymonas sp. | reverse complement strand
CCGATATTTCGGCGCGTTTCACCCGTTTGCGATCTACTTCGGGGGTGGAGTCGATCCTGCCCAATGACATGCTGGTCAACCTGCGGGTTGAAAACAGTTCGCTGATCGACCCTCGGGTGTGGCAATGGCTGGCGGTGACTGTGGGTTATGACAGCGACGTCGAGTTGGTGCAACGCCTGTTGGTAGATGCGGCCATGCAACAGCCGCGGGTGCAGCGCGATCCGCCGCCAGCGGCCAATTTGTATGCTTTTGGGGACAACGGTCTGGAATTTCGCCTGGGATTCTGGATTGCCGATCCGGAGAACAGCACGATGGCGCTGCGCTCCGCCATCAACCTGCAGATTCTGCGCTCCCTGCGCGACAACGGCATCGAGATTCCTTACCCACAGCGCGTACTGCGCACGCTGGATAAGCAGCCTGACGCAACGGTGGATTCCGAAAAGGAAACAGGGGTATTGCCGGCCCAAAGGTCCACTTGAATTGCCGCGCATCCGGCCGCCAGGGATGGAGAGGGATCAGGGGCCGCAAATAACTGCGGTGCAAACTAGGATGCAGGCACCTTTAGCGCGTGCAGGCCACTGGAAAGTGCAGACGTACCGGGTGAAACCGGATCAGGCCGTCTGCAACTTGCCGAGTGCCTGCTGCAAGTCGGCAATCAGGTCGTCTGCGTCTTCCAGACCGGTGCTCAGGCGCACCAGCTTGCCTTGGCGCAAATGGGCGGGCCACTGGCTGCGCAATGCCGCAACGTCATAGGCCATGACCAGGCTGATCGGTCCGCCCCAGCTGTAGCCAATCCTGAAAAGATGCAGGCTTTCGCAGAAGGCGTCAACCTGCTCCTGCGAGCAGGCATCATCCACTATTACGCTGAGCAGGCCGGCTGCCGCACCCTGCGGATTTTCTGTCGTACAGCAGATTTTTTTCCAGGCGGCGTGGCCTGGAGAATCGGGCAGGCTGGGATGCAGCACCTGCACAAATTGCGGCTGCCGTGCGCACCACTGGGCCAGCGCCCGCGCATTGGCATCGGCTTTCTGGTAGCGCAGCGGCATGCTGGGCAGGCCGTTGAGAACCGCCTCTGCGTCATTCATGCCTACGCAAAAGCCCATGTGCATGTGACTGGCCGCCAATTTCCTGAACAGTTCGTCGCTGCGCGTGATGATGCTGCCCATCAGCACATTGCCGCCGCCGCTGGGGTATTTGGTCAGGGCGTGCACGGTAATGTCCACCCCCGATGTCGAGCCTTCGCCGCCGGTGCGTAGCAGGTCGAACGGCTGAAAGGCCAGGCCTGCTCCCCAGGTGTTGTCGAGTGCGGTCAACACACCCTTGCTGCGGCACAGTTCCACTTGCGCGATCAGGTCGGGAAACTCCAGCGTGATGGAGCCGGCGGCCTCGAGCCATACCAGCCGGGTGGATGGACCAATTTTGGCGGCCAAATCGCTGATGTCGGTGGCTTCGTAGCAGCGGTGCCGGATGCCAAAGCGCTGCAACTCGGCGAGAGCCAGCGCCTTGTTGGGGCCGTAGACATTGTCGGGCAGCAAAACTTCGTCGCCTGGGTTGAGCAGAGCCAGGTTCACGCAGGCGATGGCCGCCAGTCCGCTGGGAAACAACAGGCCGTGCCTGCCGCCTTCCAGGGTGCAGAGCCGTTGTTCCAGCAGGTAACTGGTGGGCGTGCCGCGGGTACCGTAGGTGTAGCTTTCGCGATCCAGTGCGTCGCGGTTGCGCGAAGCCGCAATATTGGGCAGAAAAATGGTCGAAGCCTTGTACACGGCGGGCTGCGGTGCGGCAAAGCCTTGTGGCGGCTGGTAGTCGTGATGAATCAGGCGGGTGGTGCAATGCGTTTTCATGACACTGTCTGGATGGGCGGATGCCGGGGCATGGCCGTGCGCGCAGGAGGAAGGAATATGCTTGCCTATTGGCTGCTGGCGTGCCGCGTTTCGAGTTGCTGCACAGACATGCCGTCATACATCTCGAATGGCTGGTGGATCCAGGGGCTGGTGGGAAGGTGCTCCACCGAATAATCCGGGGTAAAGGCCGAAATTCCCTTGGTCCAGAGTACGGCGCTGCGCAGGTCGGTGATGGAGGGATACCTGGCGCGCAGCATGTCGATCACCGCCTGCAGTGTTTTTCCGGAATCGGCCAGATCGTCCACCAGCAGCACACGGCCCGCAATCTGGCCTTTGGGCGTGGTGATGTAGTGGGCGATGTCCAGGTGGCCCTGCTTGGTGCCGTGGCCGTCACGGTAGGAGCTGGTGGACATGATGGCCAGCGGCACGTCGAAGATGCGGCTGAGAATATCTCCCGGACGTACGCCGCCGCGTGCCAGACACAGGATCGTGTCGAACTTCCAGCCGGAGCGGTGCACCATGAGGGCCAGTTTTTCGATGAGCTGGTGAAACAGCTCATGATTCACGTAAAGATGTTTGCCGTCTTCAGTCAACATGGCGCGCTCCGTGGAAGAAGATGGGTCAAGGCGTCAGACAGCAGAAGCGGCAAACGGGTGCCGCCGCAAAATGGTGTGCGCCCGGTCGGGGCTGGTCGAAATCAGGTGCACGGGCACGCCGCCAATTTCCTCGATGCGCTCCAGATACTGGCGCGCGGCCACAGGCAGGCGATCGTATTCGGTCACTCCCACCGTTGATTCGCTCCAGCCCGGCAGGGTTTCATAGATGGGTGTGCAGCGTGCGATGGCTTCGGCGCCAAGCGGCAGAATGTCGGTGGTTTGTCCGTCGAGCAGGTAGCCGGTGCAGAGCTTGAGTTCGGGCAGTCCGTCAAGCACGTCGAGCTTGGTGATGCACAGGCCCGTCATGCCGTTGAGCTGGGCGCTGCGCTTGAGCAACGCGGCGTCAAACCAGCCACAGCGCCGGCTGCGGCCAGTGGTGGTGCCCTTTTCGGCGCCGATGGTGGCCATGTGGTAACCGGGCGTGCCGGGCGTGTCCCAGTCCAGTTCGGTGGGGAAAGGGCCGCCGCCCACGCGGGTGCAATAGGCTTTGGTGATGCCCAGCACATAATGCAGCAGGCTGGGGCCCACGCCCGCGCCCGCAGCAGCATTGCCCGCTACGCAGTTGCTGGAGGTCACGAACGGGTACGTGCCGTGGTCGATGTCCAGCAGCGTGCCTTGCGCCCCTTCAAACAGGATGTTGGCGCCAGCGTGGTGGGCCTCGTTGAGGGCCCGCGAAACGTCTGCCAGCATCGGGCGAATGGCTTCGGCCTGCTGCATGGCCTGTTGGAGCACCGCGTCGTACTGAATCTGGCCGTTGGCCATGAAAGGCGCAAGCGCCGGGCCGAAATCAACGGCATCGGCCTGCAGCCAGGTGCGCAGCAGGTGGTTGTAGTAATCCACCAGTTCGCGCAGCTTGGCGGCAAAACGTTCCGGAAAATGCAGATCCTGGGCGCGCAGGGCGCGGCGCGCAACCTTGTCTTCGTACGCCGGACCAATTCCGCGGCCCGTGGTGCCGATTTTTTCTTGGCCGGCGCGGCCGCGGGCGGCCTCGCGGGCGATGTCGAGCGCTGAATGCAGCGGCAGAATCAGCGGACAGGCTTCGCTGATGCGCAAACGCGAACGCACGTCCACGCCCACGGCCTCCAGCCCGGCGATTTCCTCCAGCAGCTTCGTGGTGGAGAGCACCACGCCATTGCCGATGTAGCAGGTGGCCCCGGGCCGCATGATTCCACTGGGAATCAGGTGCAGCGCGGTTTTCTGCCCGTTGATGACCAGGGTATGCCCGGCATTGTGCCCGCCGTGAAAGCGTACGACCGAATCGGCCGTTTCGCACAACCAGTCCACCAGTTTGCCTTTTCCTTCATCGCCCCATTGGGTGCCCACGACGACGACGTTGCGGCCTTTGGCCGGCCGGCCCTGATTGTTGTTCATGCGGCAAAAATCCTTCCAAAAACAGAAAATTCGTTCATCGGTGATTCAGACGGCCTGGAGCAGCCAGCGTCCGTCTTGCCGGGTCAGCACCCGGTCGCACACAAATTCTTCCGGCGCATGCTCTTGGCCGGGCAGGGTAACGGCCACCGTTTCCCCCTCGCGTCGCAAGGCCTGTACGGCTTCCTGCCAGCCGGCCGAAGCCTCCCAGGTGGCGCGGATGGCGGGCCGCTTGGGGCGGGGCGCGACATGCTGCGCCAGCGTCTTCACATCCAGGCTGAATCCCACCGCAGGGCGCATGCGGCCAAAAGCGGCGCCCACTTCGTCATACCGTCCGCCACGCACCATGGCATCGCTGCCGCCGGGCAGATAAATGGCAAAACGCATGCCGCTGTAATACGAATAGCCTTGCGAATCGGCCAGGTCAAACTGCACCCGCAACGCCGGATGCACGCTGGCAATGTGCGCCGCAAGCGCCGCAAGTTCATCCAGTGCCTGGGTGATTTCGGGCAGGGCGGGCAGGTGCTGGCGCGCCGCCTCCAGCACCTCGGCCGTGCCGTACAGGTCGAGCAGGCGGTGCAGCGCCTGCCGGACAGCCGCTGGCAGGGCTGCCGCCTCGTGGCGCAGGGCATCGGCATTCTTGGTGATGAGCGCCTGCTGCAGGCGGTGCACATTCACCCGGACTTCGGGCGCCTGCGCCAGCAGGGCCGGCACGATGC
>JAGPIR010000134.1 GCA_018054915.1 Allobrachymonas sp. | reverse complement strand
AAACCACGTTTCCCACGGCACCTCACCAGCGGCGGCATACAGGTCATCCTCCCGGGCGTACGGCACAACAGCCAGTTGCACCAGCACCCGCTGCGCCATGCGGCTGTGCAGATTGAGCTGCATGACCGTGCGCCAGCTGCCCCCCCGAACCCGAACGCCGCCCCGCTGCGGCTGCACGGCGCCAGCTGGCAAGGAAGCAATCGCGCCGGCTTCTTCTGCCAGCAAGTGCTCCACACCGGCTGCGCACGGCAGAAACAACACCATTTTGTTATTCATAGAGCGTACCTTGCAAATTTCTGGTTTTGGTTCGTCCCGTCAGGCGGGGCCGACACATCGGAGGCCCTCCGGGTAGATGGAATTGCTTGCAGGCCATTGAGGGCACCCCTTTTTGCAGAATACCCGGCCGTGACAAATGCTTGCAAAATGTTCACAGCCAGTCCTTGCATCGCAGGGCGCAACCACCATCTTCAAACTGGCAGGCGGCACCAGCCGCCTGTCGACAGAATGCGAAACCCATCTCTCGCATTTCCTTTTTTAGTGCCAAGGCTCTGCCTTGGCATTTTTTTGTCTGATCCATTACGGCAATGACCGGATAGCCGACATTAACCCCACCCCTGCGTTGGCTACCTCTCTCATTCTATTATCCGGCCGGATACGCGAACGCATCCCGTAAAAAACGGGTTGCTGATGTGTACAAAGCGTCAGCACTGTCACCGTGAAATCTCTCGGCTCACCACAAGAGGATCCCTGCTGCCTGGAGCATACGTCATGTTTGGGCAGCAGACGCCTCACTGCCGGGTTTTGCACACGAGGAAACCGTATTGTCCTGCATGGACCTTCCCAGGTCCTTGCATTCTTTGCCTGCCATCCATCGCATTTTTCATTACAGGAGTCAACCATGTCCCTCATCAACACCCCCGTTCTGCCTTTCAAAGCCATGGCTTACCACAACGGCTCATTCTCCGAAGTGACCCAGGACACGCTCAAGGGCAAATGGTCGGTTTTCGTGTTCTACCCGGCCGACTTCACCTTCGTCTGCCCGACCGAGCTGGGCGATCTGGCCGACAACTACGCCGAATTCCAGAAACTCGGCGCCGAAATCTACAGCGTATCCACCGACACGCACTTCACCCACAAGGCCTGGCACGACACCTCCGACACCATCCGGAAAATCCGCTTCCCCATGCTGGCCGACCCCACGGGCGCGCTCAGCCGCAACTTCCAGGTCATGATTGAAGACGAAGGACTGGCCTTGCGCGGCACCTTCATCATCAACCCCCAGGGCCAGATCAAGGCCATGGAAGTCAACGACAACGGCATTGGCCGCGATGCCAAGGAGTTGCTGCGTCGTCTCAAGGCCGCCAAATACGTGGCCGAACACCCCGGTGAAGTGTGCCCCGCCAAATGGCAGGAAGGCGCCGAGACGCTCAAACCCTCGCTGGATCTGGTTGGCAAGATCTGATTATCCCGGCCGGAAGCAGGGCGTTGAACGGTAGGCTCACGCGCCCGCTTTCTTCATTGCCGCCAAGTCGGATCGGGACATGACGCCCAGTCATGCCGGTCGGCTTTTCTGATTTTTGGCGGGCTGGCGCAGCGAACGCTGCGCGAAAGCAGCGCGCCTGCACGCCTACGACGCACCCACACCCTCCATAAGGAATCCGCATGCTCGACCACGAGATGGCCGCCCAACTGCAGCAATACATGGGCATGCTGCGCCGCCCCCTGACGATTACCGCTTCTCTGGGCGAAGACGCCAAGTCGGCTGAACTGCGCGTCCTGCTGGAACAGATCGCCGGCATGAGCCCGCTCATCACGCTCCAGCTTGATGGCCAGCACGCGCGCACGCCCTCTTTCAGCATTGGCCGGCCCGATGCCGAACAGCACCTGACCTTTGCCGCCATCCCCCTGGGGCACGAATTCACTTCGCTGGTGCTGGCCCTGCTCTGGACAGGCGGGCACCCGCCCAAGGTGGATGCCCATGTGATCGATCAGATCAAGGCCCTGCCAGACACTTATGCGTTTGACGCTTTCATGAGCCTGTCGTGCCAGAGTTGCCCCGATGTGGTGCAGGCGCTGACCCTCATGGCCGTGCACAACCCGCGCGTGCATGTCACGGTGGTGGATGGCGCGCTGTTCCAGGACGACGTGCAGGAACGCGGCATCATGGCCGTACCCACGGTCCTCCTTAATGGCCAGATGTTTGCCAACGGCCGCATGCAGGTGGAAGAGATCCTCAACCGCATCGACAGCGGGGCTGCCGCACGCAACGCAGCCACCTTGCAAGAGAAGGAACCGTACGACGTGTTGGTGGTGGGTGGGGGACCAGCCGGGTCGGCCGCAGCCATTTACGCGGCACGCAAGGGCATCCGCACCGGGTTGCTGGCCGAGCGCATGGGCGGCCAGGTGCTCGACACCCTGGGCATCGAAAACCTGATCGCCGTCCAGGCAACCGAAGGCCCCAAGCTGGCGGCCGCCCTGCAAGACAACGTGCGCCACTATGGCGTGGACGTGCTGGGCGCACACAGCGCATCCGCGCTCACCCCCGCCAACCAGCCCGGTGCCTTTGCCGAATTGACGCTGTCAAACGGCGCCGTACTCAAGGCACGCACCGTCATTGTGGCCACTGGCGCGCGCTGGCGAGAAATGGGCGTACCCGGTGAAGCGCACTACAAAACGCGCGGCGTGGCCTTCTGCCCGCATTGCGACGGGCCGCTGTTCAAGGGCAAACCGGTGGCCGTGATTGGCGGCGGCAATTCGGGCGTGGAGGCGGCTATTGATCTGGCCGGCATTGCCGAGCACGTCACGCTGCTGGAATTCATGCCCGAACTCAAGGCCGATGCCGTGCTGCAGAAAAAACTGCAAAGCTTGCCCAACGTGCGTGTGATCAAGAATGCGCAGGTCACCGAAGTCGTGGGCGACGGCCAGCGTGTGACGGCCCTTTGCTACCAGGAGCGGGCAACGCAAACCACGCATGAGCTGGCGCTTTCCGGCATCTTTGTGCAGATTGGCCTGATGCCCAGCACGAAGTGGCTCGAGGGCGCGCTGGAGCGCAATCCAATGGGCGAAATCATGATTGATGGCCATTGCCGCACCAGCGCCGCCGGTGTGTTTGCCGCGGGCGACTGCACCAATGCGCCTTACAAGCAGATCATCATCGCCATGGGCGAGGGCGCCAAGGCGGCGCTATCGGCGTTCGATTACCTGATCCGCAACGGCAAGGATGCCGTGCAAGCTGCGGCAGCAGGCGGCGTTTCCGTCAAAAAAGCCGGCCCAGCTGAAGATCCGTTACTTTCCAGGCAAACAAGCCCTGCCGACGCATGACGAGATAAGGATCGCCTTCCTGCGCTGGAACGGCGCGAACCACCACCTGATTCGGCCCGACATACAACAGCCGCCACTGCCTGCGGCTGGATGCTGGCAGTGTTTGCGCCTGCTGTTGCGCAGGCTCCGTGCGCATCGGGGTTTGTGGCTGCGGCACGGCAATGTCCAGCCGGTTCAGGCCGGGCAGGGGGTTTTCGCCATTCATTGCGGCAACCATGCCCTGAGGAGAGGCCACCGCCGCAACCACCGGATCAATGACCGCATTGGCCAGCGCCATTCCCAGCGCCGTGACGCCATCCTCGGTGTGGCCGCCCATGCGGGCCATCAGCCGCGCCTGTATCTGAGCCTTGATGGATGCGCGCACAGCCGGAAAATCAATATGGTTTTCCATGCTGGCAATATTTCGCGCCTGGGCGTCGGCCTTGAGCCTTGCCAGCATCATCCACGGCGACGCAAAATAATAGCCCCCAGCCATCAACACCAATAGCACAGCTATTGCAGCAAGCCAGCGTTTCCGGTGCGTCATCCTTTGGCACTCCTTCCTGCGAACGGGTCATTGTTCGGCACAAGGCCAGCGCCTTGCCATGCAACGTGTGCGAGGAATTGTCATGCAAAATCCCCGCCTGCGCATGCCTGGTCGTAACGAGCCGGCCGCCAATAAAAAACCGGCCTCTGTGCGATGCCGGTTTTCCATGGCGCGCGTCAGCGCGCAGATTGCGCGGGGATGCGGTCAGGCAGTTTCAAGCAGGCTGCGCAACATCCAGGCGGTTTTTTCATGCACATCCATGCGCTGCGTCAGCAGATCGCAGGTTGGCTGGTCGTTGGCGGCATCTGCCGCCTCAAACACCTTGCGCGCCGTGCGGGCCGTTGCTTCCTGTGCCACGACGAGATGCTGCACCATCTCCATTGCAGCGGGCACACCCTCCACCTCCTTGATGGAGGCAAGCTTGACAAACTCCTTGTAGGTGCCGGGCGCGGCAATGCCCAGCGCACGGATGCGCTCGGCAATCATGTCCAGCGCATTCCACTGCTCGGTGTACTGTTGCATGAACATGGCGTGCAGGCTGTTGAAATGCGGGCCCGTCACGTTCCAGTGGAAATTGTGGGTCATCAGGTACAGGGTGTAGCTGTCGGCCAGCAATGCAGACAGGCCATCGGCGATTTTCTTGCGGTCCTTGGCGTCAATGCCGATGTTGACCGAAGGGCGGGAAAGGGACTTTTTCTGGGACTAGGGATTTCTTTTCTTTGGTGAACAAAACGGAGAAACGGTAAGGTTTT
>JAGPIR010000133.1 GCA_018054915.1 Allobrachymonas sp. | reverse complement strand
CTGGCGGCGCCCAGCGCCAACCGCTTTGGCAGCGTCAGCCCCACCACGGCGCAGCATGTGCTGCAGGAATTTGGTGAAGCGGTGCCGGTGCTCGATGCGGGAGCCTGCCCGGTAGGGATTGAATCCACCATCATCGACTGCAGCCGCGGCGTGCCGGTGCTGTTGCGCCCCGGCGCGATCACGCCCGAGGCCATCTGGCAAAAACTGCAGGTGCGCGTGCAATCTCAGGCCGTTGCGGCTGGCGCTGCGCCTCAGGCGCCGGGCACCCTGTCCGCGCACTATGCGCCGCGCGCCAAGCTGCGCCTCATGGGGTCGGCGGACATGCAGGCTGCGCTCGATGTGCTGGGCAAGGACGCGCCTGCCATCGGCATCTGGAGCCGCACGCCGCTGCGCAGCCCGTCCGCGAAGGTGCTGGTGGCCCGCATGCCGGTAGAGGCAGCCGATGCTGCCCGCGAGTTGTTCGCCCGGTTGCGTGCGTTCGATGAACAGGGTGTGACGCTGATCTGGGTCGAATCGCCGCCCGCCCTGCCCGAGTGGGAAGCTGTGGCCGACCGGCTGTGGCGCGCAGCGGCCGCGTGAGGAGTTCCGCGCAATAAGAGCGCACGCATGAAAACGGCCCCGCAGGGCCGTTTTCCTCAGACGAGACACAGGGTCCCGGTGCCAGGCGTTTACGCCGTCACGCCTTTGGCCGTTTCGGCATATTCCTCGATCTGATCGAAGTTCATGTAGCGGTATACGCTGGCCTTGTCCTTGTCGATGATGCCCATGGCTTCCTGGTACTCGGCCACGGTGGGGATGCGGCCCAGCTTGGAGCAGATGGCGGCCAGTTCCGCGCTGCCCAGGAACACGTTGGTGTTCTTGCCCAGGCGGTTGGGGAAGTTGCGCGTGCTGGTGGACATGACCGTGGCGCCTTCGCGCACCTGGGCCTGGTTGCCCATGCATAGGCTGCAGCCGGGCATTTCGGTGCGGGCACCGGCGTTGCCAAAGGCGGCGTAGTGGCCCTCCTTCATCAGTTCGCTCTGGTCCATCTTGGTGGGCGGAGCCACCCAGAGTTTGACCGGGATGTCGCGCTGGCCGCCCAGCAGCTTGGCTGCGGCGCGGAAGTGGCCGATATTGGTCATGCACGAACCGATGAAGGCTTCATCAATCTTCGTGCCGGCCACTTCGCTCATGAACTTGGCGTCGTCCGGGTCGTTGGGGCAGCAGACGATCGGCTCCTTGATCTCGGCCAGGTCGATTTCGATGATGGCGGCGTATTCAGCGTCTTTGTCGGCCTCAAGCAATTCGGGCTTGGCCAGCCACTGCTCCACCTTCTCGATGCGGCGGGCAAGCGTCTTGGCGTCCTGGTAGCCGTTGGCGATCATGTTCTTCATCAGCACGATGTTGCTGGTGAGGTACTCCTTGATCGGCTCGGGATTGAGCTTGATGGTGCAACCAGCGGCAGAACGTTCGGCGGATGCGTCAGACAGCTCAAACGCCTGCTCGACCTTGAGGTTGGGCAAGCCTTCAATCTCAAGCACGCGGCCGGAGAAAATGTTTTTCTTGCCCGTTTTTTCTACGGTCAGCAAACCGGCCTTGATGGCGTACAGCGGAATGGCATGCACCAGGTCACGCAACGTGACGCCAGGCTGCATGTCGCCCTTGAACCGCACCAGCACCGATTCGGGCATGTCCAGCGGCATCACCCCGGTGGCCGCTGCAAAGGCCACCAGGCCCGAACCGGCCGGGAAGCTGATGCCGATGGGAAAACGGGTGTGGCTGTCACCGCCCGTGCCCACGGTGTCGGGCAGCAGCAGGCGGTTGAGCCAGCTGTGGATCACGCCGTCGCCCGGGCGCAGCGCCACGCCGCCGCGGTTGCTGATGAACGGGGGCAGTTCACGGTGCATCTTGGCATCGACCGGCTTGGGGTAGGCCGCGGTGTGGCAGAACGACTGCATCACCATGTCGGCGCTGAAGCCCAGGCAGGCCAGATCCTTCAGCTCGTCGCGGGTCATCGGGCCGGTGGTGTCCTGGCTGCCGACGGTGGTCATCTTGGGCTCGCAGTAGGTGCCGGGGCGGATGCCCTGGCCTTCGGGCAGGCCGCAGGCGCGGCCGACCATCTTCTGCGCCAGGGTGAATCCGGTCTTGGATTCTGCGGGCGCCTGGGGCAGACGGAAGGCCGTGGAGGCGGCCAGGCCCAGGAATTCGCGGGCCTTGGCGGTGAGCGAACGGCCGATGATCAGGTTGATACGGCCACCGGCGCGCACTTCGTCCAGCAGCACCTGGCTCTTGAGGGCAAAGTCAGCGATCTTGGCGCCGTTTTTCTCGATCTTGCCCTCGTAGGGGTAGATGTCGAGCACGTCGCCCATTTCCATCTTGCTCACGTCGACTTCGATGGGCAACGAGCCGGAGTCTTCCTGCGTGTTGAAGAAGATCGGAGCGATCTTGCCGCCCAACGTGACACCGCCGAAGCGCTTATTGGGCACGAAAGGAATGTCCTGCCCCGTGGCCCAGATCACGCTGTTGGTGGCCGATTTGCGGCTGGAGCCGGTGCCGACCACATCGCCCACATAGGCGACGAGATGGCCTTTTTTCTTGAGGTCTTCGATGAACTGCATGGGGCCGCGCTTGCCGTCTTCTTCGGGCTTGAAGGCCGCATCAGGACGGGTGTTTTTCAGCATCGCCAGATAGTGCAGTGGAATGTCCGGGCGGCTCCAGGCGTCAGGCGCGGGCGACAAGTCGTCGGTGTTGGTTTCGCCGGGCACCTTGAACACGGTGACGGTGATTTTTTTCTCGACTTCCGGACGGCGGGTGAACCACTCGGCATCGGCCCAGCTTTGCATCACCTCCTTGGCCTTGGCGTTGCCGGCCTTGGCCTTGGTGGCTACGTCGTTGAAGTAATCGAACATGAGCAGGGTTTTCTTGAGCCCTTCGGCCGCCACACCGGCCACTTCGGCGTCGTCCAGCAGCTCGATCAGCGGGTGCACGTTGTAGCCGCCCACCATGGTGCCCAACAGCTCGGTGGCCTTGGCCTTGGAGATCAGGTTGACTTTGACGTCGCCATGCGCCACGGCGGCCAGGAAGCTGGCCTTGACCTTGGCGGCATCGTCCACGCCCGGGGGCACGCGGTGGGTGAGCAAATCCATCAGGAGTGCCTCTTCACCGGCGGGCGGGTTCTTGATCAGCTCGATCAGCCCGGCGACCTGCTTGGCGTCGAGCGCCAGCGGGGGAATGCCCAGCGCGGCGCGTTCGGCGACGTGGGTTTGATAGTCATTCAACATGCTCGTACTCCTGGAAATGAAATTGTGTGGCAAGCCGGTCGCCAGGCAACAATTGACAACAGACCGGCCGGTCCGGCGCAGAGCCGGAGCAGGCGGTCACCGCATTGCGCTGGCGCAAGGGTTGTGGCGTGGTGAGTGGCGGCCACAACCGGGATTTGCCGGGTATGGTGTTCTACTGCAACAGACCGGCGGTGGGACGAAGCTTCAATTCGTCCTCTCGCGCCTGCTGGATGGCGTTGCGGCAACCATCGGCCACACGGCCACCGGCACGCAGGTCAATAAGCATCGACTTGTTGCCCGATTGCAGCCAGTAGGCATTGCGTGAGGTTTCCTCCAGGCGCACCACACCGGTGGTGGTGGGTATGCGGCGCATGGTGTACTGGCGGCCACCCGGAATCTTGAGGGTGAATTCGTCTCCCTGGGCGGCGACATGGGCCATGCCTTCGTCGCAACGCAGGTCTCCGACGAAAACCGGGAACTCGCCTGCAGCGCCTGCAACGGTGGCGGGCGCCTGGTGCACAACCACGGGTTGCGGAGCTGGCTTTACCGTCTTGCTGGTTTTTTTGGTTTTGGCGGCTGTTTTTTTGACAGACGCTTTTTTGGCAGCGATGGGTTTTTTTGCGATTGTCTGGGTCGTGGTGGCAGCGGCAGACGTGCAGGCCGCAAGGGCAACGGCCAAGGCGATGAGAGAGTGTTTCATGAGGGTCACACCATGAAGGGTCAAGGAAGTTTGATTATTGCAAGGAATGGAGAAATGTGTATGCGCAGATGTATCCGGGTGAATCCTGGAAGCACTGGGTCGCAGACAGATGGGGCGGGCATCAATCATGTTGCTGCCTACCAGGGCGTGTGCGGTGGTTGCGGCGCAGCGCCCTGCCCCGAAAACAGCGCCTGGACGCCGCAAGGCAGCGCTTTGCCCGTGGCGTGTGCGCGTTCCAGCACGTGCCAGTAGAAACGGTAACTGGCGCGATCGTGCAACCGGTTGTTGTGGTTGATCGGCGCCCAGTCCACGATGTAGCCGGCTTCGATGATCTCGGCGGCCTGCTGCACGGCTGATTCGTCGGGCGAGAAGGCGGCCAGAATCGGGCGGACCTGGCTGGGATGGATGCTCCACATGCGCGTGTAGCCGAATTGCCGCGCCGCCTGTGTGGCTGCACGGGCAATGGCCTGGTCATCCTTGAATTCGGTGACCACGCAGTGCGACGGTGTTTTGCCATAGGCATGACAGGCCGATGCAATCTGCAGCTTGGCCTGTACCACCAGCGGATGGCTGAACTGTCCGTCCACCTGCATGGCCTCGGACGGAATGGCGCCCGCGTGGCTGGAGACGAAATCCATCAGTCCAAAGCTGATAG
>JAGPIR010000132.1 GCA_018054915.1 Allobrachymonas sp. | reverse complement strand
TACAGGTCCATGCCTTTGCGAAAGCCCTCGCGTTCCACCAGCGTCTGGATCATGCGGACCACTTCAGCGCCTTTTTCATACACTGTGCTGGTGTAGAAATTGCTGATTTCCTGGTACTGGTCGGGCCTGACCGGGTGGGCCATGGGGCCGCTGTCTTCGCTGAACTGGGCGCTGCGCAGGTCGCGTACGGCATTGATGCGCCGCACGGCGCGGGCACTGGTTGTGCCGGCCAGGTCTTCGCTGAATTCCTGGTCGCGAAACACGGTGAGGCCCTCTTTCAGGCTCAACTGGAACCAGTCGCGGCAGGTGACCCGGTTGCCCGTCCAGTTGTGGAAGTATTCGTGCCCGATGACGCTTTCAATTCCGTCGTAGTCTTCGTCGGTTGCAGTGGAGGCATTGGCCAACACATATTTGGTGTTGAAGATGTTCAGGCCCTTATTTTCCATGGCACCGGCGTTGAAGTCGCTCACCGCCACGATCATGAAGCGCTCCAGGTCAAGCGACAGGCCGAAACGGCTCTCATCCCAGGCCAGGCTGTTGATCAGGGATTGCATGGCGTGCCCGGTCTTGTCCAGGTCGCCAGCGCGCACGAATATCTGCAACAGGTGCTGCTTGCCCGAACGGCTGGTGATGGCTTGTTCGCGCGCCACCAGTTTTCCGGCCACCAGGGCGAAGAGGTAGCAGGGCTTTTTGAATGGATCGTGCCAGACGGCAAAATGGCGGCCGTCATTGAGTTCACCTTGCTCTACCAGGTTGCCGTTGGACAATAGCACCGGATACAGCTTCTTGTCGCCCCGCAGCGTCACGCGGTAAGTGGCCATCACATCTGGCCGGTCGAGAAAATAGGTGATACGGCGAAAACCCTCGGCTTCGCACTGTGTGAAGAAACAGCCCTGGCTCATGAACAGGCCCTGCAACTCGGTGTTCTTTTCGGGGGCACAGGTGGTGAAAATTTCGAGCTGGAACGGCTCGGAACCTTCCGGCAGGTTCTCCAGCACCAGCTTGTCTCCCTCCATCCTGAACGAGGCGCCCTGGCCGTTGACCAGCACACGCGCCAGGTTCAATTCCAGACCATCGAGTTTGAGCGGTTGAGCAGCCACCTCCGGGTTGCGGCGCAGTGTCATCCGGTTGAGCACGCGCGTCTTGGCCGGGTCGAGATCAAGCGTGAGGTCCACCGTGTCGATCCAGAATGCGGGCGGTGCATAGTCCTTGCGGTAGGTCGTGGGGGTGGAGGTGGTGGATTCGCGGAACATCGGTTAAATCTCCGGTCAAACGCTGCCTTGCTGCGCCGGGCGCAATAAGGCATGAATAGGTAGCCTGATTACAGGCCAGAAAGTGGTCTAGACGCTACCTGCGCTTTCGACCACCAGGATGCGGGCCTCACCTTGCGGATGGGCCACATGTTCCATGCCAACTCCGGCATGAAAGATATCTCCGGCTTCTAGCAAGGTACGGTATTCCTTGCCGTTAATCCGGTAATGCATCTCCACTGTGCCATTCAGTACGACAAAGACTTCCTCGCCGTCATTGACGTGCCATTTGTAGGGCTTGTCGGTCCAGTGAAGACGGGTGGTGATGTCACCGCGCAACCGGGCAATGTCCAAAGCCCCCCACGCGCGGGAGGATGTGAACTGCCGGCTACGGATGATGGGAGAAGCAGACATCAGATCAGTTTGGCCGGATGCTGCCCACACCGGCTTTCAGCGAAGCCTCGATGAACGCATCCAGATCACCGTCGAGCACTTTCTGCGTATTGCTGATTTCCAGATTGGTGCGCAGATCCTTGATGCGGCTGTTGTCGAGCACGTAGCTGCGGATCTGGTGGCCCCAGCCCACGTCGCTCTTATTAGCTTCGAGTTGCTGCTGCGCTTCCATGCGCTTGCGCATTTCAAAGTCGTACAGGCGGGCGCGCAGGCGCTGCCAGGCCACGTCGCGGTTGCTGTGCTGGCTGCGGCTATCTTGGCACTGCACCACGATGTTGGTCGGGATGTGCGTGAGGCGAACAGCAGAGTCGGTTTTGTTGATGTGCTGGCCGCCAGCGCCGCTGGCACGGTAGGTATCTACGCGCACATCAGCGGGGTTGATTTCGATTTCGATGGAATCGTCGATTTCCGGGTAAACGAACACGCTGGCAAAACTGGTATGGCGCCCACCCGATGAATCGAACGGGCTTTTGCGCACCAGGCGATGCACGCCGGTTTCGGTGCGCAACAGGCCATAGGCGTATTCGCCGTCGATCTTGAGACTGGCACTCTTGATGCCGGCCACGTCGCCGGGGGTTTCTTCTTGGATTTCGACCTTGAAATCCTTGCGTTCGGCGTATTTCACGTACTGGCGCAGCAGCATTTGCGCCCAGTCGCAGGCTTCGGTGCCGCCAGCGCCGGCCTGGATATCGAGGAAGCAGTTGTTGGGGTCTGCGGGCTGGTTGAACATGCGACGGAATTCCAGCGTTTCGATGCGTTGGCGGATCGGCTGGGTTTCGGATTCGATGGCCTCCAGTGTGGCCTCATCGCCCTCGTCGCGGCTCATCTCGTACAGTTCGGCACTGTCGGCAAGCTCTTGTGTGAGTGCATCCAGTACGACCACCACGTCGTCGAGTGATTTTTTTTCCTTGCCCAGTTCCTGGGCTTTTTTCGGGTCGTTCCAGACAGCGGGATCTTCGAGGGCGGCGTTGACGGTTCTTAGACGTTCCGCTTTGGCAGCGTAGTCAAAGATACCTCCGTAAATCCCCGGTGCGCTGGCGCAGGTCGTCAAGCGTGTTGCCAATGGTGTTGATGCGTTCGGCTTCCATGAAATACTTTCTTTCCGTAATGGGTGAGAACAAAAAAGCACAGACGATGTCATGTGCGGTCAAGGATTGCCGCAGCCTGCGGCAGAGTGTGTACAGGAGAAAAACCGATTATTTTCGCATGTCTGGCGACACGCACACTGTGACACAAAGGCACGCCACCGGATGATCTGGCGGATTCGGTGGCGGTTTTTTATGCTGTCAGGGGCGTGAAGCAGGCTGTTTGGTTTTAGTGGCTTCGTTGGGAACGGACACTTGCGGTTTTTCCTGGTCTTCGGTTTCAGTCTCAGTCTTGCGTACAGTCTGAGTTTTGCTGGCCATTACCGGCTGGCCCTTGAGTTTGTTGATAGCCTGGATTAACGGAAAATCCTTTTCGCTGCCAAATTCGGGCAGGCGCAAGCCCTTGGGATTGGTCTTTTTTTCTTCTTCGAGTTTCTTTAATGCCTCTTCGCGCAGTTTTTCGCGTTCGGGGTCAACCTTTTCGGCTTGTTGCCCGTTGCTGATGTGCTGCTCCAGATCGGCTTCGCGCTCGCGCAGCGCGGAATAGAGATTGCCGTTTTCCGTCTCATCGAGCATGACGTCCGGAATAATGCCGGTGGCCTGAATCGATTTTCCACTGGGTGTGTAATAGCGCGCAATGGTGATTTTCAGGCCAGTTTCAGGCCCAAGCGGCCGTACCGATTGGACCGAACCTTTGCCGAACGTCTGCCTGCCCATGATGGCGGCCCGCTTGTGGTCTTGCAGGGCGCCCGCAACGATTTCACTGGCCGAGGCCGATCCTTCGTTGACCAGCACCACCAGGGGAATTGTTTTGATTTGTGCAGGCAGGGCCTGCACAGGATCTTTGGCAAGCATGTTGCGCAAGTAGTCTTGTGGCTGGGCCTTGTATACCGCGTTGC
Organism: Allobrachymonas sp.; assembly: GCA_018054915.1. GTDB lineage: Bacteria > Pseudomonadota > Gammaproteobacteria > Burkholderiales > Burkholderiaceae_C > Brachymonas. Next base: position 966 of record JAGPIR010000132.1, on the reverse strand, counting down.
TGTTGTCGAGTTGGCCTTTGGTGGAAACCACAGCCACGCCCTCTGGCAGAAAAGCTGCTGAAATGGCCACGGCCGCATCGAGCAACCCTCCCGGGTCGTTGCGCAGATCCAGAACCATGCCTTTCATTGCGGGATTTTCGCGCAGCAGGGTGCCCACTTTTTGCGCGAAATCTTCGACGGTGCGTTCCTGGAACTGGGTGATGCGCACCCACGCGTAATCAGGCTGCACCATCTTCACACGTACCGATTGGGTGCGGATCTCCGCCCGCGTGATGGTGACAGGGAATGTGCGGCTTTCATCCTTGCGCCAGATGGTCAGTGTCACTTGCGTGTCGGCCTTGCCGCGCATGCGTTTGACTGCATCGGTGACCGACATGCCGCGCACGGCCTTGTCGTCGATGCGCGTGATCAGGTCGCCAGCTTTGAGTCCTGCCTTGTCTGCCGGAGAGTCTTCGATGGGGGAAACGATTTTGATCAGCCCGTCTTCCTCGCTGATTTCAATCCCGACTCCGACAAACTTGCCGCTGGTTTCTTCCTTGAATTCCTTGAAAGCTTTTTTGTCGTAGTACTGTGAGTGCGGATCGAGGCCGGAGACCATGCCGGCGATGGCGTTGCTGATGAGTTTCTTGTCGTCGGTGGACTCGACATAGCTGCTCTTTATCATGCCGTAAACCGCGGCGAACTGCTGCAATTCCTGCAGGGGAAGGGGGTCGACATTGTTGCGCGCAACAGTCTGCGCCGATACAGTGACCAGCGCGCCGGCAACAACGCCCGCGCCCACCCAACCGGCAGTCTTCCATTTTGAGCCCATTCACTTACCTTTCTGACAGCACGCAAAACGAGATTGCGCCCGGAGTTGGACTATACACTTCTGCGGAAAATCTTGCGGACGAGCGTCGGGCGGCCAGCTGTCCTGTTTGACAGAGTCTTTTCCGGATGGACGCCTGGTTACCGTTTGCCTTGGTT
>JAGPIR010000131.1 GCA_018054915.1 Allobrachymonas sp. | reverse complement strand
ACAAGTGGATTGGCAGCCACCTGTTGACGCTAGCCATGTCGCGTATCGTTTGCAATGGCTCCATCCACGAGCGTGATTGTGCGGTCGCACTGCTCGGACAAGCGAGAGTCATGCGTGACCAGCAACACGGCACAGCCAAACTCGCGGTTGAATTTGCGCAAAAGCTGGAATACTTCGCTGGCGGACTTGCTGTCCAAGTTGCCGGTGGGCTCGTCGGCCAGTATCAGTGACGGGCGGGTAACCAGCGCACGCGCAACGGCCACACGCTGTTGTTGTCCGCCGGAAAGCTGGTCGGGCTTGCGCTGGTCAAATCCCTCCAAGCCCACTTGAGAAAGTAAATCGCGGGCTCGTTCGAGCTGTTCGCGCGCAGGTTTTCCGGAGGCCACCATCAATGGCATCAGCACGTTTTCCAGCACACTGAACGCCTGGATCAAATGGTGAAACTGAAATACAAAGCCGATCGCACTGCCGCGGAGCTTCGTACGCCGGGCATCGTCCATATTGCGGGTGGGCTCCCCGAGCAGGAACATTTCCCCGGCCGTTGGCTTGTCGAGCAGGCCAATCACGTTGAGCAGGGTGCTTTTGCCTGATCCAGAGGCACCAACCAGCGCGGCAAAGTCGTGGCGCTGCAGACGCAGATTCAGGCCGTGCAGCACCTCCACCTCGGTGGGCTTGCCAACGTTATAGCTTTTGCGGAGCTCCTGCAGGAGCAGTACCTCCTGGCCGGCGTGGTTTTCAGCCATGGCGGATCGCTTCTACGGGGTCAAGCGCGGCGGCTCTTCGAGCCGGCAAGGCTGCTGAAAAAATACCTGTGATGGTTGCCAATCCCGTTGCAGCCACCAGCAACCATGGATTGAGAGGGATATAGAACAATGTGGCTCCAAACATATTGAACATCCCCACCAAGCCATAACCGGCGATGCCGCCCAGCAGCGAGCCCGCCAGGCCCAACAGCGCGCCCTGGATGAGGAACACCCGCAGCATTTGTTGCTGCCTGGCACCCATTGCGCGCAGGATGCCAATCTCGCGCGTGCGCTGGACCACGCTCACCGATAGCACGCTTGCAATGCCAAGAGCCACGCTCAATGCCACGAACGTGCTGATCATCTGGGTGGACAGGCTCTGCGAGCGCAGGGCGTTCATCAGCTGGGCGTTGGTTTCCATCCAGCTTTCCGCCTTTAGGCCGGTTCGACGGGCGATGCCTGCGGCGACTGTCTGAGCCGCGAATATGTCATCAACGGTCACATCAATGGTCGTTGCCGCGCCGGGCAAGTTGAGCAGGGATTGTGCTTGCCTCATGTCGACGTACACATGACGCGAATCGAGTTCACGCACCCCAAACTCAAATATCCCGGCCACGCTCACAATGCTCTCCCGATTTTGGCCGCCGTCGATTCGCAACTTGTCGCCAAGGCGTAGGCCAAGATCATTTGCCAACTGGGTGCCAATCAGGGCGTTGCCGGCGCTGGTTCGGTATACACCGGCAACGATGACATTCTGAATCGGGATGATGCGCGAGTAGCGCATGGCATCAATACCATTCAGCGTGATCGATTGCGCGGCCTCTCCACGGCGGACGAATGCGGGCCCCGCAATCACTGGAGAAACGGCTTTGATCTGTGGCGTTGTGTCGAGCGCGTCGCGTACTTCCTGCCAATTGTTGATGGACCGCAGGCGTTGTGCGCGTTTGCTCTCCAGAACAAGATGCGTGCTTGCTTTATCGGGTGCAAGTATGAGATTGCGTTCCTGTGGGGGCTGTATCTTGATGTGGGCCTGGGTGCCCAGGGTGCGGTCAATGATGTTGCTTTGAAGCCCAGTGATGAGTGCAATCAGGAATACGATGACCGCGACTCCAACGGAGATGCCAACAAAAATCAGCGTGCTTTGCGCCTTACCTTCGCGTAGAAACTTGGTGGCGATGGTCCACTCGATCCACATGGGCGTCAATCCATTTTGGCAGGCAATTCATTGCGCGCAGCAGTATTGCCAGACGAGCCGCTTGGGCTAGGAACCACGCGCACCCGGTCGCCCGGTGCTACTGAAGCTCTTGCATCCGATAAGATCCAGTCGCCAACGTGCAACCCTGATGTGACCTCTGTTTGTGTGAGTCCACGCAATCCAAGTTGAACCGGGCGTTTCGTTGCCCGTCCGTCGACAATCAACCATAGCTCGGCGCGGTTACCGTCCATGGCAGTCAGTGCCTCGTTGGGAACCACTATGGCTTTGTCGCGGCGGCCTGTTTCTACGTTCACTGAAACAGTCATGTCTTGGCGCAGAAAGCTGGGCACAGGCGTCACGGTGAGACGAATGTCAACCGTGCCTCGCTGCGGGTCCACGCTGGGGGCAATGAAACCAACCTTTGCTGGAAACGGCCGGGCCGGGTAGGCGTCTGCGATGCACATGGCAGTCTGGCCAATGGCGAGCACTTCAAGGTTTTTCTCATCCAGGGGAACCTGTATTTCGGTGTCACCTGTCTGGGCGATTTCAAACAGAATGCGGCCTGGCTGCACCAAGTCTCCCGGCTCTGCGTTTCGAGTAAGCACGGTGCCAGCGACTTCTGCGCGTATCGTTGTCTTTGCCAATTGTGCCTTGCTGCTGGCCACTCGGGCGCGTGCCGCTGCTTCGGCGGGGTTGCCGGCCAGTAATGAACGCGCGGTCAGCCGCGCTTGTTCGGTATTGGCGCGAGCGGTGGTTTCGGCCTGTATTGCCTGCTCCATCTCTTCGCGGGCGATTGCCTGTTGTTGGAACAGCTCGCGTCGACGCTGGGCTTCGCGAGTGGCTTGCGTCAGTCTTGCCTCGGCTTCGCGCAGAGCTGCTTGGGCCTGTGGACGCGTCGATTGTTGCAACTGAGCGAGCGCAGCTTCGGCGTCGCGCACGGCCGCTTCCATGTCATCGGCACGAAGCACTGCCAACACGTCACCAGCTTGCACACGGTCACCTTCTCGCACACGCCGTTCGATCACCACGCCAGTCACTGGGCTGCCAATTTGAGCACGTGACACAGCCACCACTCTGCCGGTTGCAACGACTGTCTGCACCAACGGCCGCTCTGCAACTTTGTAACCGGCCAAAGCAGGGCCACGCATACGCTGAATCAGCCAAAATTCCAAGGCAACCAAGACCAGACCAATAAACGCGATGAAAAGAAGGCGGGTTTTGATGGTTTTTCCTCATTTATGCAGGGATGCATGATGGTACCCGACGCAAGAGGGTGCGTGCGGCCCCGGCGCAACACGGCTGCTGACGGACTCAGCCGCAGCGCGCGTCCACATTGCAGCCCGCATTCGGCGGCATGCATGGTCTGGCGCAGCTGCTGAACCAGCATTGTTTGGTGCGCCACTTTGCTCCTGCGTGGCTTACCCTTGCGCACATCGGGCAATTACTCTGGGCCGTACCAAGCGCTACCGTGGAGGAAAAATTGCGGATCGTGCCATCTGCCCTGGAACCTCGTGTTTGATGATTTTTCACTCAATGCGAATGTCTGCCAGATTTTTGTGCATCGGCCGCAAACCCAATGCTGGTATGGCTCTCATGAGTTGTTCCGGGCGTTTTCCACAGGGTTGCTCATGGTTTTTGGGGATAGGTTGGAAGGGCCATTTGAACGGCCCGGAAAGGGACATCCGCGCCGGGCATGCCATGCGGGCGAAGTGGCAGCAAAGGGGAGCCGTGAATGGGTTCACCCCGTCCGCGCCAAGGGTTGCTGGTGACGCGGTGAGGCAATGCAGGCGCCATCAAGGCTTGAACACCACCAGCAGATCCTTGGCGTCGACCTGGTCGCCGGCATGGACCAGCACCTGTTCGATTTCGGCATCGCGTTCGGCGTTGAGGTGGGTTTCCATCTTCATGGCCTCGAGCGCCAGCAGGGCATCACCTGCCTTGACTTTCTGGCCCGGCTTTACGGCCACCGACACCACGCCCCCGGCCATGGGTGCGGCCACATGCAGGGCGTTGGCGGGGTCGGCCTTGGCGCGCTTGTGCGCCCCGCGGGTCTTGCCTTCGCCGTCGGCATGGCGCATGGGCACATGCACCATGCGCGACTGGCCGTTGAGTTCGAACTGCACCTTGTGTTCCTGCGCCTCGTGGTCGGCCTGCACCGATTGCAGGCTGATGAGCAAGGTTTTTCCGGGGTCGATGTCCACGGCCACCTCGTCCTGCAGGCGCAGGCCGTAGAAGAAGGCGGGGGTCGACAGCACCGAGGTGTCGCCGAAGTTGCGGCGGTGCTCGAAATAGGCCTCGGTGACTTTGGGGTACATCAGGTACGAAGCCAGTTGCTGGTCGTCGAGTTTCACGCCGCAGCGCTGCTCGGCCTGCTGGCGCGCGGCATCCAGGTCCACCGCTGGAATGCGTTCGCCCGGACGATAAGGCGCGGGCGGTTCGGCCTTGAGCACCTTGCGCGAAAGCGCCTCGGGGAAGCCGTCGGGCGGAAAGCCCAGTTCGCCCTTGAACAGCGAAACCACCGATTCGGGAAACGGCACATCACGCACCGGGTTGGCCACGTCTTCGGCGCTCAGGTCGTTGGCCACCATGAGCAGGGCCATGTCTCCCACCACTTTGGAGGTGGGGGTGACTTTGACGATGTCGCCAAAGAGTTTGTTGACGTCGGCGTAGGCCTGGGAGACTTCGCTCCAGCGGTGCTCCAGGCGCAGTGCGCGGGCCTGTTCGCGCAGGTTGG
>JAGPIR010000130.1 GCA_018054915.1 Allobrachymonas sp. | reverse complement strand
AGGACTACAATGCCCGCATGGTTTCAGCCGTTGACTCACCCGTCCTGAATTGGTCAGGGCATTTCCTCATCGCCATGCCGGGCATGGAGGATCCTGGATTTGCCCGCAGCGTTGTCTACATCTGCGAGCATACCGAACGCGGCGCCCTGGGGTTGTGCGTCAACAAGCCGCTGGGGCTCACGTTCTCCGAACTGTTCGAGCAGATCAAACTGCCACTCAAGCGCAACGATCTGCATGACCGGCCTGTATGCTGGGGCGGGCCATTGCAGCCGGAGCGCGGATTCATTCTGCACACTCAGCCGCAGGCCGTGCAAGAAGACAGAGCCAGCGAAACGGCCCCACACGATGTTGCCCGCTGGCACTATGCCTCTTCCCTATTGACCTCCGATGGTCTGCAGATGACCACCTCCCGGGACATTCTTGAAGCCCTTTCAGAAGGCGGTGGCCCGGCCCCCTTGTTTGCGGCATTGGGGTATTCGTCTTGGGACCGGGGACAGCTCGAAGACGAGGTGCGCAACAACAACTGGCTGACCGTACCCGCGGCCCATGCACTCATATTCGACACCCCATTGGACATGCGCTACGACCGCGCCATCCGCTTACTGGGTGTGGCACCCAGTAGCCTGACCATGCAGGCAGGAACCGCCTGATGCTGCCCCCGGTCTCTCCTTCTCCACAGTTCTATGCCCCGGCTGGCCCCGGTCAAGGCGCAGCTCCCGAAGTGCCTGCGTTCGTACAGCATTTCATGGGCATTGATTTTGGCAAAAAACGCCTTGGCATCGCCGTAGGAAACCGCCTGATCCGGCGTGCAACTCCATGCAAAAGCATCACGGCAAAAGGCGACGACCGCCTGCAGGCGGTGACAGATCTGGTACGCGAATGGGAACCACAGGCATTGGTGATTGGCATTCCCTTCCACCCCGACGGCGCAGAACATGTCAACACCCGCGCGGCCACCGCTTTTGGCCGGCAACTTGCTGCGCGATGCCGCCTGCCCGTGTACGGTGTGGACGAACGATACAGCACCACTGCGGCCCTGGAACAAGGCGCCAAAGACCCGGATGCCGCCGCAGCCTGTATCATTCTGGATCAATTCCTCGAATGGTTGCCATGAATGCATTCACCCCGTCGCCTGAAGCGGACAGCGCGCCATTGCCTGACGCCGAAGTCCTGTATCAGCAGCTGTGCGCACTGCTGCAGCCCTTGCGCGGGCCACAAACTCAGCTGGTGGGCATTACTTCAGGCGGCGCATGGATGGCCCGCCGCTTGCAACACCAATGGGGGTTGGATCATGTTGGAATCATTTCCACCGCCCTGCACCGCGACGATTTTGCACAAAGAGGGTTGAGCCGGGCAGAGCAAACTTCCTTACCCTTTGCCGTGGACGGCTCCCACATTCTGCTGCTGGACGATGTGCTGCATACCGGCCGAAGCATTCGCGCAGCTCTTAACGAAATTTTCGATTTTGGGCGCCCGGCCAGCGTACAGCTGGCTGTCCTGGTTGACCGGGGTGGACGCGAGTTGCCGATTGAAGCCACGGTGGCCGCCGCGCGCATGCAATTGCCCGACACCCAGTCGTTGACATTGCAGCAGGACAGCAACGCCCGTTTTAGTTTCTGCCTTCGCACGCACTCCAGCGACGACACCGCACCGCTTCCCGCCCATTGAACCGGTGGCCAATCGCGTCCTTGGCATGCCACATGGTTGAACGCCGGATCATGAAATGATCCATGTGCTGCCATTTGGTCTGCTCGCCGTGCCTTTTCTGTTTTTGTCGTGAAAGTGACCACCATGTCCGATCTGCCTCCCCCGCTGCCCGTCCAACCATCCACCAACTGGGAACGGGCCACCCTGGAAAAACTGGTTCTGGCGTCCATCAACGAACAACGCGCCGCACGGCGCTGGAAAATGGGCATGCGCCTGGCATGGTTGGCATTTTTTGCCTTGACGGTCTGGCTGCTGCTCCAGCGTGCTCCCGCCCCTGGCGTTCATGCTGCAAGAATTGAACCCCATACCGCTGTCGTTGATGTGCAAGGCATGATTGCCGACAATGCAGATGCCAATGCCAAGGACATTCTGGAAAGCGCAAAAACCGCTTTTGAAAACACCAATGCCAAGGCCGTGGTGCTGCTCATCAACTCTCCAGGCGGTAGCCCCGTGCAGGCGGGCATCATCAACGATGAGTTGGTCCGCCTGAAAGCCTTGCACAAGAAACCCCTTTACGCCGTGGTGGGAGACAGTTGTGCCTCGGGCGCTTATTACGTGGCCGTAGCTGCCGACAGGATTTTTGTCGACAAGGCCAGCATGGTGGGCAGTATCGGCGTGCTGATGAATGGTTTCGGCTTTACCGGAACGATGGAAAAAATAGGCGTAGAGCGTCGGTTGCTGACTGCCGGTGAAAACAAGGGCCTGCTGGATCCCTTCAGCCCGCTCAAACCCGAACACCAGGCGCATGCCCAAGGAATGCTAGACCAGATTCACCAGCAATTCATCGAAGTGGTCCGCAAAAACCGGGGATCACGCCTTCACGAAACCCCGGAAATGTTCAGCGGCCTGGTATGGACCGGACAGCAGGCTGTTCAAATGGGACTGGCCGACCAGTTGGGTAGCGTAGATTCCGTGGCACGCGACGTGATCAAACAAGAAACCCTGGTCAATTACACCCAGCGAGACAATGTGGCCGAACGTCTGGCAAGGAAGTTTGGCGCGGCCGTTGGAGCAGGCGCCGTCAGGACCCTGCAGACGCACCCCTTTCTGCAATAAGTACCCCCAGGGTCGCCTCGCCACGTTTGGCAAAGGCACCGCCGAACCAACCATCCGCAGTCCTGCCAGCGAACGGCAGTGACTGCGCAGCGGTTCTTTGCGGCGCAATCACTGTCATCGGCCGCTATTGCCCCGAACCCTGACCGTTTTGCCCGAATGGCAAAACTTCGGTGCGCAGATCGCGTCGTGTTTCCACCAGGATCAAAGGGGCGTCATCAATCACGACAGCCTCTGGCCGTTCGCGGGGAACATGCACGGGACGCGGCTCGGCAGCGATAGCTGCCTGCACTGCTGCAGCCTTGTCTGCATCGGTGCATACCCATTGCAGGCCAGCCCGGCTGGCGACGTCCACCAATTCGTTTTCCGGCAAGGCATATACGCGCACGCTGGGCATGGTCATTCTGGCTGGCGTGAGCCCTGCGGCCGCAGGCGCTGCCGGTTTTTCTTCGGATGGCGCCCTGCCGACTGCAACGACAACTGCTTCTTGTCTGTCATGCACATTGGCCTGAGACATCGACGCACCGGCCGGGGCTTGCTGCATTTCTACGGCCTGCACCTCATCGTGCGGCACTGGCGCCGCAGAACTGGTGTATGCCGAAAAATAACTGCGCGGAATAATGGCAGTTTGTTGTTGTTCTTCGGTCTGGACTGGAGAGGCAACAACCCCTGCTTGCGCCTCCTGTTCGCCCGCCTCCGTCATTTCCGACGGTGCGGTATTCTGCCGGTCCCGTCGACGGTCACGTCCATACCGGTCACGTGACCGCCGCTCACGGCGCCCGCGTCCTTCACCGTTGAAACCATCTGCGCCATCTGCAGATTCACCGGCGGCAGATGCCGCACCTTCTTGCACAGCGAGATTCATGTTTGCAGCAATACCCTCGTCTGCCGCTACGCTGTCTGCTGCACCGCCTGCGCCAATGACAGGGGTGCCGGCATCGGGTTGCTGTCTCGAGCCACGACGTGTAGAACGACCGGAAGAACGTTCACTGCCCTGATCATCCCGGCCTTCTGCCGCCATTTCGGCTCTTGCCTCGTCGCTCTCCGGACGCCGGTTCTCCGTGCGCTCACTGGTCCGCATGCGCCGGGATTCCTGACGAGACTCCTGCTTCCCTTCTGATGGACGTTCCTGCCGCTCATTGCGGCCGCGACCACCCTCCCGCGCTTCACGTTGACCCGCGTTGCGCTCGGAATTGCTGCGGCCTCGTCCGCCCCTGCCTTGCGTCTGGCGCGATGCTCCGCCCCGGACAGCCCTTTCTGACGCGGGGGTTTCAGAGGCGGCCGACGCGGGCGCTACCACAGTGGGAGCAAAACCCAGCCAGCGCCGGATCATGTCCATGAAACTTTCCGGTGCTGCTGTAACAGCCTGCTGTACCGGAGCCGGCACAGGCTCCACCACAGGAGGTCTTTCCGGCAAGATGCCCTTGATCACCGGCGTCTGGCGGTTGGTGGGTTCCTGCCGGCGATGCGTGACCACAGCCTCGTCCTCAGGCTCTGCCACCATCTGGTAGCTGGCGGTCAGATTTTCCAGGCGCGGATCGTCGTACTTGAGGCGCTCGAGCCGGTAATTGGGCGTTTCCAGCGAGCGGTTGGGAATCAGAATGACATGCACCCGCTGGCGCAACTCGATCTTGGCAATTTCTGGACGTTTTTCGTTGAGCAGGAAGGAGGCCACCTCGACCGGCACTTGTGCATGCACAGCGGCGGTGTTGTCCTTCATGGCATCTTCCTGGATGATGCGCAGGATCTGCAGCGCACTCGACTCGATATCGCGCACATGGCCCGATCCACCGCAACGTGGACAGGGAATGGACGCGCCCTCGGAGAGCGCCGGGCGCAACCGCTGACGGCTCATTTCCAGCAGGCCGAATTTGCTGATGGAGCCGAACTGCACACGGGCGCGGTCCAGACGCAAGGCATCGCGCAAGCGATTTTCCACTTCACGCCGGTTTTTCTGCTCGTCCATGTCGATGA
>JAGPIR010000129.1 GCA_018054915.1 Allobrachymonas sp. | reverse complement strand
AAAAGGAAAAATACGGCTTTGTTTCTCTGGCCCAGCACAGCGAAACCGGCGAGCGCCCGCAGGCCCGCGTGGTATTCACGGTAAACGGGCAGGAAGTGCGCTGCCAGTCCGACGGAAATGGCCCGGTTGACGCGTCGCTCAAGGCCATTGAGTCGCACGTAAAAAGCGGCGCTGAAATGGTGCTGTATTCAGTCAATGCCATCAGCGGTTCCACCGATGCGCAAGGTGAGGTTACGGTGCGGCTGCAAACAGGCGGGCGCATTGTTAACGGCGTGGGCGCCGATCCGGATATCGTGGTGGCTTCAGCCAAAGCCTATCTGAGCGCCCTCAACAAATTGCAGACCCGCAACGACCGCACGCCGGCACAGGGAATGATGACCGTCTGAGCAATTCTGTAGCTTCCCTTCCCGCGGCGCGATGCACTGCAATGGCCGCGGGTTCCAGGGTGCTATGGTTGGTGCGTCGTGCGTGTCATGCAGATGCTGGTTTTCAACCGTTCCTGCAAACCCCGGCGTTTCCGGCCGCCTCATGACGCGTCGCGCGCCAGCAGCAGTGCCGCAATCGCCAATACGTCCTAACGGGATTGGCCGGTTATTCGTAACCGAATGATCGCACCCTGGCCTCATTATCGGCCCAGCCCGAACGCACCTTGACCCACAATTCGATAAAGACCTTGGCCCCCAGCAGTTTCTCCAGTTCCTGTCTGGCTTCTGTGCCAATGCGCTTGATGCGTTCGCCATTTTCACCAACCACCATGGCCTTGTGTCCGTCGCGCTCGACAATGATGGTGGCCGCAATGCGAATCATGCGCGCAACAGTTTTCCCCTGCTCTTCCTCAAAGCGATCCACCACCACAGTAGACGCATAGGGCAACTCATCACCCGTGAGGCGGAACAGTTTCTCGCGCACGATTTCTCCGGCCAGGAACCGCTCGCTTTTGTCAGTCAGTTCGCCCGCCTCATACCACCAGGGCTGATGCGGAAGATAGCGCGCCACAACCTCCAGCAGACGCTCCATGTCCCGCTTGTTTTTTGCCGAAACGGGCAACAGTTCGGCAAAAGGGTGCCGTTGCTGCATCTCAAGTAACCAGGGTGCCAACGTCTGACGCTGTGCAACGGTATCCAGTTTGCTGGCCACCAGCAATACCGGAACATCGGGCGGCAACAATTCCAGCACCCGCGCATCCCCAGCCCCAAAACGCCCTGCCTCAACAACCAGCAGCACCACGTCCACACCCGCTACGGCTCCCGCAACAGCCTTGTTGAGCGATTTGTTGAGCGCATTGCCGTGCTTGGTCTGGAACCCCGGTGTATCCACGAACACGAACTGATGCGCATCACGCGTGCGGATGCCCATGATGCGGTGCCGGGTCGTCTGGGCCTTGCGGGACGTGATGCTGATTTTTTGCCCCACCAGCGCGTTGAGCAATGTGGATTTTCCAACATTGGGCCGCCCCACGATGGCCACCAGTCCACAATGCTGCAATTCCTCGGGAACGGCAGAGACAGCGTCCTGCGCAGCCGCCTGCACGGAGTCGGTCTTGCCCAGAATGGATTGCAACTGCGCATCAACGTCTGGAGACAAGGCGCCAGGCGCAACGTGTTCGGTTTTGGGGGATTTCTTGTTCATGAAAAATGGTGCAAAGGATTACACGCCGGTGCGCATGCATGCAAGCACACCCTCGATACTGCCGGAAATCGGAAGCCCGATCCTAGCTTTTGGCAGGAAAGGGCTTGCCGGCCAACGGTTTTGTGGATTTTCCGCCCGCTTCTTTTTTGGCAGGCTTGGAAGATGTCCCCAAAGCCTGCAACTGTTCCAGCGCTTTGGCTGCCGCATCCTGCTCGGCAGCACGGCGCGAGGACCCGCTGCCGGTTTGCCGAATATCCATGGCCTGCACCTCGCACTCAACCCAGAATGTCTGCCGGTGCGCCTGCCCGCCCACATCCGTCACCCGATATTGCGGAACAGCATATTTACGCGCTTGCAACCATTCCTGTAAAGCGGTTTTCGCATCCTTTCCCACCGCAGGTGCCTGGGCGCTGATATCGACCTCAGCAAACAGCCGATGCACCAGCGATTCGGCAACAGAATACCCTGCATCCAGATAGACGGCCCCAAGCAGCGCCTCGAGAGCGTCCGCAAGGATAGAGGGACGATTGAGGCCGCCTGAGCGCAACTCGCCTTCTCCAAGCTTCAACGCCGACGGCAGATCCAGCTTGAGGGCGATCTGGTGCAGGCTTTCCTGCCTGACAAGATTTGCGCGAATGCGTGACAGGTCGCCTTCCGGCGCTTGCTGCAAACGCCCAAACAATAAACTGGACACGGCCAGATTGAGCACCGAATCCCCCAGAAATTCGAGCCGCTCGTTATGGTCGGACGAAAAACTACGGTGCGTGAGCGCTTGTTGCAGGAGATTGGGATTTGAGAAAACATGGCCCAACCGTGCCGCAAGCCTCAAACTTTCGGTAGCTGCTGGTGCAAATGTGCGGAACGAATGGGGCGCCTTACTCAAAATCAGCTGCCCTTGGTGCTGCCCGAATAATGGATCAGCAAAGAAACCGGTCCCAAAAGGGTTATTTCCTTGTTGTAGGCGAATGCAATCTTGACTTGATCGTTTTCCTTGGTAATGACCAGATCTTTCGCATTGATGGACGTGATGTCATCGATCGCAGTAGCGGCCGTAAAGGAACGTTCAATGGCTGCAACGGTCTGCTGGCCCTTGGCCTTTTCCACGGCTTTGACAATGGCCTGATATTCCAGCAGGCTGGGCACGATTTTGGCGCCAGTAATCAATGAAAACCCGATGATGACCGCAATGAACAAAACGCCAATGAAGGTAATGCCACGTTGACCGTGCCTTTGATTGTTCTGCATGTGCATGGTTTTTTACTCCCTCACGCTTTTCTTGGATCGATCCAGCTCCACCGCGGATGACAGTTTTATAACAGGAACCGGTAGCCAGAAATCAGTCGATTGCGCCAATACGCCGCAAATTGCTCAGATTCAGCCAGACCACGACGGCCTTGCCCACGATGTTCTTGTCGGGAACAAATCCCCAGAAACGTGAGTCGTACGAATCGTCCCGGTTATCTCCCATCATCAGGTAATGCCCATCCGGCACTTTGCAGGTCACTCCTTGCGCGCTGTAATGACAGCTTTCCTGGAAAGGGAAACTCTCCACCACGGGAATATCCGCAGGACGTTCAGGATCATTCAAAATCAAATGGTTGTGCGCGCCAAGCTGTTCGCGGAACTGCTTGAAATGAACAAATCTCCTGACCAGTTCGCGGCCGTCCCCGCTGCGTTGCTCTCTTTGGCCCAAATAGTCTTCCATCGGGGATTTTTCAATTTCCTTGCCGTTGATGGAAAGCTTCTTGTTCAGATACGACACGGTATCCCCGGGCAGACCCACCACCCGCTTGATGTAATCCACATTGGGCTTGGGCGGATAGCGAAATACCATGACATCACCGCGTTGCACTGGACTGCCATTGGTGATTTTCGTGTTGATGACGGGTAGTCGTAAGCCCCACGTCCATTTATTGACAAGAATCAGGTCGCCAACTTCCAGTGTGGGCAGCATGGATCCAGAAGGAATCTTGAATGGTTCAAACACAAACGAGCGCACAGCAAACACGAGCGCAATGACGGGAAACAGGCCCGCCGTCCAATCCAGCCACCAGGGCTGCGCCAGCAGGTGTTTCCTGGTTTTTTGCAGTTCGCCCTCTACGGCCACACCCTCTCCGGCGGAACTTGCTGCTTGTTCCTGTTGCCGCCGCAACTGCTGCTCATACTGATCGACTTGCGTGCGGCGCTGGGGCAGGAACCAGAACCTGTCGGCCAACCAGTACAGGCCACTGACAACCGTGGCAGACAACAGCAGCACCGCCATGCTGCCCTCGATCAACCCGACAAACCAGCCCCCCATATAGGCAACGAAAAGCCCCAGAACAAGTGCAGTAAGGTAGGCCATCAAATTTAATCTTCCACTTGCAAAATGGCGAGGAATGCTTCTTGCGGCACCTCGACCGAACCAATCTGCTTCATGCGTTTCTTGCCCGCTTTCTGTTTTTCGAGCAGCTTGCGCTTGCGCGTGATGTCACCACCGTAACATTTGGCCAGCACGTTCTTGCGCAAGGCTTTGACCGTTTCTCGCGCAATGATGTTGGCTCCAATGGCGGCCTGAATGGCCACGTCAAACTGCTGGCGGCTGATGATTTCCCGCATCTTCGCCACCACGGCGCGCCCACGGTATTGGCTCTGGCTGCGATGCACGATGATGGACAGCGCGTCCACTTTTTCGCCATTGAGCAAAATATCGACCTTGACAACATCGGACGGCCGGTATTCCTTGAACTCGTAATCCATCGACGCGTAGCCGCGACTGACGGATTTAAGCTTGTCAAAGAAATCCAGCACGATCTCGCCCAGCGGCAGCTCGTAGGTCAGCATGACCTGGCGGCCGTGGTAGGCCATATTAAGCTGCACGCCGCGCTTCTGGTTGGCCAGCGTCATCACCGGGCCGACGTATTCCTGTGGCATGTACAGGTGCACAGTGACGATGGGCTCACGGATTTCCTGAGTCCGGCCCTGTTCGGGCATTTTGGATGGATTTTCAACCATCACCACTTCAGCATCACCTTTGACCACCTGGTACACCACACTGGGTGCGGTGGTGATGAGATCCTGGTCAAATTCGCGTTCCAACCGCTCCTGAACAATTTCCATGTGCAGCAGGCCCAGAA
>JAGPIR010000006.1 GCA_018054915.1 Allobrachymonas sp. | reverse complement strand
GCTTGAGGGCCTTTCTTTGGTGGTGCCCCGCGGCAAGGTCACGGCCATCATGGGCGCGTCGGGCGGCGGCAAGACCACGGTGCTGCGCCTGATCGGGGGGTTGCAAAAGACGACGCAAGGGGAGGTGCTGTTTGACGGGCAGGACATGGGGACCTTTGCGCACAGTCAAATCTACGCGGCCCGCCGTCGCATGGGCATGCTGTTCCAGTTCGGGGCGCTGTTTACCGACATGAGCGTGTTTGACAACGTGGCGTTTCCGTTGCGCGAGCACACGCTGCTGTCTGAAAGCATGATCCGTGACATCGTCCTCATGAAGCTCCATGCTGTGGGCCTGCGGGGCGCCCGCGACCTGATGCCCGGTGAAATTTCTGGCGGAATGGCACGGCGCGTGGCGTTGGCACGGGCCATTGCGCTCGATCCCGAACTGGTGATGTATGACGAGCCGTTTGCCGGACTCGACCCGATTTCGCTGGGAACCATCGCCCGCCTGATCCGCCAGCTCAACGATGCGATGGGCCTGACCACCATCATCGTTTCGCACGACCTAGACGAAACGTTCCGGATTGCCGATCAAGTGATCATTCTGGGAAACGGGCGGGTTGCGGCGCAGGGTGCGCCAGAAGACGTGCGCCACAGCCCGGACCCCCTGGTGCAGCAATTCATCAATGCGCAGCCCGAAGGACCGGTGCATTTTCATTATCCTGGGGCAGACCTGCGGACCGATTTCGGTCTGGGGGCATTCAGGAACCAGCCATGAGCATTTTCAATCCTGCCGACATTGGCTATGTGGTGCGCCAGCAGGTGATGCGGCTTGGCACGGGTGCGCGCCTGTTTGTGCGCCTGATCCTGTCTTTTTCAAGCTGGTTGCGTCCAAGCCTGATTCGCGACCAGGTGTTTTTCCTTGGCAATTACTCATTGTCCATCATCGCCGTTTCCGGACTGTTTGTCGGATTCGTATTGGGGTTGCAGGGGTATTACACCCTTCAGAGCTTTGGTTCGGCCGAATCGGTCGGTTTGCTGGTGGCGCTGAGCCTGCTGCGCGAACTGGGGCCGGTGGTGACCGGGTTGCTATTTGTCGGTCGCGCCGGCACGTCCCTGACAGCGGAAATCGGGCTCATGAAAGCGGGCGAACAATTGTCTGCGATGGAAATGATGGCGGTCGATCCGGTGCGGCGCATCCTTGCTCCGCGTTTCTGGGGCGGAGTCATTGCCATGCCGGTGCTGGCAGCCATTTTTAGCGCCGTGGGTGTTGTTGGCGGATGGCTGGTGGCCGTTCAACTGATCGGACTGGATGCCGGGGCCTTTTGGGGGCAGATGCAGGCGGGCGTGGACGTATGGGATGATATTGCCAATGGTGTGATCAAGAGTGTGGTTTTTGGCGTGGCCATTACCTTCATTGCCGTGCTTCAAGGGTATACGGCCCGTCCGACGCCAGAAGGCGTTTCGCGCGCCACTACGCGCACTGTGGTCGTTGCCTCGCTGACTGTGTTGGGGCTGGATTTTCTCCTGACTGCCATGATGTTCAGCATCTGAGCGGCTGGTTTTGAAAAAGGAACAGGCAAATGCAACGTTCAAAGGCGGATATCTGGGTAGGGTTGTTTGTGCTGGCGGGAGCCATTGCGCTGCTGTTTCTTGCGCTGCAGGCCGGCAATCTGCTCTCCATCGCGCCGCGCAAAGGGTATGAAATCCGCGCCGTATTCCAGGACATCGGGGGACTCAAACCCAAGGCGGCGGTCAAAAGCTCCGGTGTGGTGGTGGGGCGGGTCAAGGCGATCGAATTCAACAACGCGACGTATCAGGCGGTTGCCGTGCTCGACATGGATGACAACTATCACTTTCCCCGCGACAGTATGCTCAAAATCATGACCAGTGGCCTGCTGGGCGATCAATATGTCGGTATAGACGCCGGTTATGGTGATGCCTTATGGAAACAGGGCGATGAGGTAACCAACACGCAATCGGCCGTGGTCCTTGAAAATCTGATTGGTCAGTTCATGAACAGCAAGGCGCTTGAGGCAGGCAGTTCTGTCTCGAGTGAGGAATCCGGCGGGGCGGATGAGGCGGCGGGAACGCCCGCCCGTTCCTTGCAAAAAGGGGACGGCAAATGAAGCACTCCGGCCTTTTTGGGTTGGTCCGTTCCGGAGTTGGCGGGGCTGTGGTACTGACCGGTTTTCTGCTGGCCGGATGTGCCACAGGGCCTGACGCGCATCCGCGCGACCCGCTGGAACCTTGGAACCGCGGCGTTTTCCGTTTCAACGATGCCATCGACAGGGCGTTTCTGAAGCCTGCGGCCACTGTCTATACAAAAGCTACGCCCCAATTCGCGCAGAAAGGCGTACGCAATTTCTTTAGCAATCTGGGGGATGCCTGGTCTTTCGTCAACAGCATGTTGCAATTCCAGGGTCAGGAGGCAGTCAACAGCTTTTTCCGGTTTGCCACAAACACCGTTTTCGGCTTGGGCGGAGTATTGGACATTGCCACGGAGGCGCGCATTCCCCAGTCCAAACAGGATTTTGGCCTGACTCTGGGGCGCTGGGGCGTTTCTTCCGGTCCATACCTGGTTTTGCCCATTCTGGGTCCTTCCTCTGTGCGTGATGCGGTGGCACTGCCGGTGGATATGAAAGGCAATCCGCTGGGCGCAATTAATGACGCTCAGGTCCGCAATACCTTGTCCGGCCTGGGCGTCATCAGCCACCGAGCCCAGTTGTTGCCGGTGACCGACCTGATGGATCAAACCGTCCTTGATCCCTATGATTTCATGCGTGATGCCTACCTGCAGCAGCGCGATGCCCGAACCGGGAAAACCGAACAAACAGGCGAAGCCACCATGGACGAAGGTTACGAACCGGATCTGCAGGATCAGGACAATGCCAAGCCCCCGTCTGGAAAGGACCTTCCTTCAGCGCAGACGCCATTGGAAGAAGGCTATGAACCGCCCCTGGAAGGGGAGGGGGCTGATGCGTCTGTTCAACCCGCTGCTCCTGCCGCAAGCGCGGGATCGGAAGTCGAGAAGCCCAGCCAAACCCCTGAAATGCTGCCTAGTGTTTCCGGTCAGACTCCCCACTATTGGCCGGCTGTGCCACAATTATTCGAAAAACTGTCACCGGGGCTGGGAGAGAAACTCTGGAAGCGCTAGGCAATGGCTCGCGCCGATCTGGTATCTGGTGTGCGACAGGCATGTATTTCACGGTAGTGTCCTGTCCGCCGGTAGAGCCTTCCTGTCGTTTGACACAAACCACCTGGATTGCGTGGGCATTGCCTGCACCATTTGCCACATATATGTGGAGGAAGCTATTCATGATGAAACACATTTTTTCCCGCTCCCTCATCGGTTCTGGAGTGGCTGTGCTGGCCGGCTTGTTCCTGTCTGGCGTGGCCTTTGCCGCCGATATGGCGCCCGACGCCATGGTGCAGAAGGTGGCGGGCGAAACACTGGCGCAAGTGAAGGCCGACAAATCCCTGCAAACAGGGGATGCGTCCCGCATCATTGCCCTGATCGACAGAAATGTTATGCCGCATGTGAACTTCACGCGTCTCACAGGCACAGCCGTTGGGCCTGCATGGCGCGCGGCAACGCCCGAACAGAAAAAACGGCTTGAACAGGAATTCAAGACCCTGCTGGCGCGCACGTATGCCGGGGCATTCAAGATGGCGGCCGACAAGCAGCTCAAAATGCTCCCCATGCGCGCTCGCGCGCATGATAGCGACGTGCTGGTGCAAACCCAACTCGTTGGTGGCGGAGAACCGGTACCCATGGATTACCGGCTTGAAAAAACACCGGGGGAAGGATTGGGCTGGAAGGCCTATAACCTTTCGATCAGCAATGTGTGGATGATCCAGAGCTACAGGCAGCAATTTGCCAAAATCGTCAACACAGGCGGCATTGATGCGCTGATCAGCAAGCTTGAGGCGCAAAACAAGAGCAATGCTGGCAAGTAAGCAAGATCTGTTCCTAGCCATGCCCGCTTGCCGCCTTTCTCTGCCATCGGAAGTCACGCACGACACCGCAACTGCAGTGCTGGAGCAGCTCCAGCGTCAGTTGCGGTTGTCAGGGGTTGTTGATGTGGTTGAGGTGGACGTTGCTGCCTTGCGGCGCTTTGATTCTTCTGCCTTGGCGGTCTTGTTGGCATTGCTGCGCACGGCCCAGCAGAATGACTGGAAATGGCGGGTGCTCAATTCATTTCCCCAGTTTGCCGGGTTGGTGGCCATTTATGGCCTGGACGAGTTGTTGTTTTCCTGATGGCGGGCTGGAAACAGGCAGATCTGACTGGGTGGCAGACGGATTGTTGCGCGAAAGATTATTCGACCACGGACGCGCCTTGCGCGCCGGATCGCTGATTGGCGCGTCTGGTTGTTGATTACGCGCCAGCAGGCATTGCACCCATGGTCAATAGTGCCGCGGATCGTTTTGCAAGCAGCCTTGCGCGATGCGCAGGCCTGTGTGCGGTGCAGAACTGAAAGGCTTGCTAAACGGGCGAAGCCGCTTGGTTGGAGGGCACGGACGATTCGCAGGAGGCGGGCACAGCCAAGATATTGCTCGCGTGCGGCCCCTTGGGACTCTCATGCAGTTCATAGGTTACACGGCATCCCTGCTTAAGGGTCTTGAAGCCATCCATCTGGATGACGGAATAATGGGCGAAAACATCCACCCCTTTATCGTCGGGTTCAATAAAGCCGAAACCTTTGGCATCACTGAACCATTTGACCGTACCTGTAGCCATGCTGACCACCATCTGATTGGTGAACCCGTTTTGCGGGCATCTAAAATTATCCTTTAATTGTAACTCCATGTGTGCAATCTTCACAGCTGCTTATATTTGTGCTTTGACAGAATGAGATTTCTATCGGTTGATTCCTTTTTTCAAGGCTCTGGCAACGAACAGAATAAATGCGGGCGGGGAGTTGGCCGGGGACGGCTGTTCCGGCTTGATCTTTCGGGCGTGCATGCCGTTTGCGAGAGGATTGTCCTTTTCAGCCAAGGAATGGCAATGAAGACAACGACAACTATTGGCCTGCTGACGGGCTTGTTTGCGTCTGCCGTGCCAGTGGTGCATGCGGTCAACGACGAAGCAATCGCGCATGCCGGCAAGTGCATGACTTGTCATGGCGGGTCAGACGAATGGGGGGCCACAACCATGCCCGCAAAGCCTCAGTTGACGGATGCCGACGCCTGCGTTATGGCAAGGCGGGCTCTGGGTTGTTGAATGTTTGCTGGTATGCGTGGCAAAACGACTGATCTGACCGAGTGCGATGCCTTTGTGGATGCGCTTTGGCTGGAAGAAGGACTCTCGGCCAATACCCTGGCGGCATACCGGCGTGACGTGATGTCGCTCGCTGCGTGGTTGCAGGAGCAGTCGTCACCCGTGTGTTTGCAGGGTGTTAACGAAACGCATTTACAAGAGTACCAGGGCCATCTTTTCAGAAGCGGCTATAAGGCAACCACGGCCAACCGGCGTTTGGCTGTGCTCAGACGGTTTTATCGCTGGGCTTTGCGCGAGCGTCGTGTGACATCCGATCCGACCGTGCGCCTTCAGGGTGCCAAGACGCCGTTGCGGGTTCCCAAGCTGATCAGCGAGTCGCAGGTAGAAAGCCTGTTAGAGGCGCCCGACGTCCGCACCCCATTGGGGTTGCGCGACCGCGCCATGCTGGAGCTGCTTTACGCTAGTGGATTGCGCGTGAGCGAACTGGTGCAGTTGAAACTGTTCCAGGTGGGTTTAGCCGAACAGGTTGTGCGCATCACTGGCAAGGGCAACAAAGAGCGGCTGGTGCCGTTTGGCGAACAGGCCGGTGACTGGTTGCGGCGCTATCTTGACGAGGCACGTCCCTTGTTGTTGGCGGGGAAAATCTGTGATGCGGTTTTTGTCACGGCCCGTGGCGCCCGCGCGGGTGAGGCCATGACGCGCGCGATGTTCTGGCTGCTCGTCAGAAGGTATGCCATGCAGGCGGATATTCATGCGCCCCTGTCGCCCCATACTGTGCGACACGCCTTTGCCACGCATTTGCTCAATCACGGGGCCGACTTGCGTGTGGTTCAGTTACTGCTGGGGCATGCGGACATCAGCACGACCACCATCTATACCCACATTGCGCGGGAGCGGCTTAAGAACCTGCATGCCCGGCACCATCCGCGCGGCTGAAACATCTTGCGCCATGCTGTCTTGGCAACGGCATGGCTAGCCGCGCGGGCTTGCATCGCCGCAGAAGGAATTATTGGAGATGTCCCGAATGGAACAAGCCGCGCAGACGCCGTAAACTATTTGTGAATTGACGCATCAACGGACAGGAGCAATTCGTGCCCATCTACCAACTTGGCGACAAACATCCGCAACTGGCAGCCAGCGCCTGGGTGGCCGATAGCGCGCAGGTCATTGGCGACGTGCGTCTCGAAGCGGACGTGAGCATCTGGTTCAACACCGTGCTGCGTGGCGACAACGATCCCATCACCATCGGTTCGGGCAGCAATATCCAGGATGGCAGCGTGCTGCACACCGACAACGGCGTGCCGTTGACCATCGGAAGGCACGTCACCGTCGGGCATCAGGTCATGCTGCATGGGTGCACCATTGGCGATGAAAGCCTGATTGGCATTGGCGCGGTGGTGCTCAATGGCGCGGTCATTGGCAGGCATTGTCTGGTAGGCGCTGGCGCATTGGTGACCGAAGGCAAAACCTTTCCAGACGGTAGCCTCATCATCGGCAGTCCTGCGCGTGTGGTACGGCAATTGACGCCCGAACAGATTGAGGCGTTGCGCCGCAGTGCTCAGCACTATATCGAAAATGCCAGACGCTACCGGGAGCAGCTTGCACGGCTGTGAACGTCTGCGAGGATGCAGCAGGCGGCCAACCGGAGATAATTGGCGGTTTCGCCGACAATCGTCCACTCTGGATGTCGGCGTGTACTGAATAACCAATCTTCAGAAGCCATCCTGTGTCCTACGCCTCCGAAACCCGCCGCCGCCGCACCTTTGCCATCATCAGTCACCCCGATGCGGGCAAGACTACGTTGACCGAAAAATTGCTGCTGTTCTCGGGCGCAATCCAAATCGCGGGCGCGGTCAAGGGGCGCAAGGCCAGCCGTCATGCCACCAGCGACTGGATGGAAATCGAGAAGCAGCGCGGCATTTCGGTGGCCAGTTCGGTCATGCAGATGAGCTATCGCGACCACGTCGTCAACCTGCTCGACACGCCTGGGCACAAGGACTTCTCCGAGGACACCTACCGCGTGCTCACCGCCGTCGATTCGGCACTGATGGTGATTGACGCCGCCAACGGCGTGGAAGCGCAGACGCGCCGCTTGATCGAAGTCTGCCGCCAGCGCGACACGCCCATCATCACATTTGTGAACAAGATGGACCGCGAGGTGCGCGATCCGCTCGACATTCTCGATGAAGTGGAGCGCGAACTGGGCATGCCCTGCGTTCCCATGACCTGGCCGGTGGGGCAAGGAAAATCCTTTGGCGGCATCATCAACCTGCGCACCCGGGCCATGACCGTGTTTGAGTCTGGCAGCGCGCGTCGTCCGCAAGACTTTGAGGTGATTCCGCTGAGTCAGCGCGACCGGCTGGTCGAACGCTTTGGCGACGCTTTTTTGCATGCCGAGGAGGGCATGGAACTGGCTGTGGGCGCATCGCCCGCGTGGGATCATGACGCCTTTCTTGCGGCCAAACAGACGCCCGTATTTTTCGGATCTGGCGTGAACAACTTCGGTGTGATGGAAGTGCTGGATGCACTGGTGGATATGGCTCCGCCGCCGCGCCCGCGTACCAGTTCAGTCGTCGTCAACCGGCAGAGGCAAGAGCAGGTCATTGAGCCCGAGGACGAAACCTTTGCCGGTGTCGTCTTCAAAGTGCAAGCCAATATGGACGCCAACCACCGCGACCGCATCGCCTTTGTGCGAGTGGCCAGCGGCAAATACACGGCCGGCATGAAGCTGAAGGTGCAGCGCACCGGCAAGGAGCTGCGGCCTACCAGTGTGGTGACTTTTTTGAGCCAGCGGCGCGAGGCGGTGGACGAGGCCTACGCGGGTGACATCATCGGCTTTACCACGCATGGCGGCGTGCAATTGGGCGACACCATCACCGATGGCGCCAATCTGCAGTTCACCGGCCTGCCGTTTTTCGCGCCCGAGATGTTCATGACCGTGGTGCTGAAAAACCCGCTGCGCACCAAGCAGTTGCAGCAGGGCCTGGCGCAACTGGGCGAAGAAGGTGCGATCCAGGTCTTCCGGCCCGATATGGGTGGCAATATGCTGCTGGGGGCGGTGGGGCAATTGCAGTTCGAGGTGGTGCAGCACCGCCTGAAAACCGAATACGACTGCGACGTGCGGCTCGAAAGTTGCCAGTACACCGGCGCGCGCTGGATCAGCGCCGACACTCCAGAGGAATTGCGCAAGTTCTGCGACGCCTACCCGCAACGCATGGCGCACGATGCCGCCAACGCCCTGGCCTACCTGTGTACGTCGCCGTATGACGTGCGGCTGGCGCAGGAGCGTTTCCCCAAAATCCATTTCCATCCGCTGCGCGAGCATGCGGGGCTGAGTCTGGATCGTGCAAGATAGGTGAACGCTTGATGTTGGGCATTCATGCGATCCAGGCTGTGCCCAGCGGGCGGGTTCGACGGGAGCGCACAATTGAGAGCCGGTGCGTCGGTCAGGAGCAGAAAAGGTGATCTGACCAAACGGATGTAATCAGAGAGGGAGGAGGCAGACAATGGCACAGGTGTTCATTTTGATCGGGGCAGTGGCAGTGCTTGCCTGGTGGATGGTGGCAGCGTACAACCGGCTGGTCCGTTTGCGCAATGCCACGGCCAATGCCTTGGCGCAGATCGACGTACAACTCAAGCGCCGCTATGAACTCATTCCCAATCTGGTGGAAGTGGCGCGCAAATACCTGCAGCACGAATCTGGCACCTTGCAGGCGGTGATTGCCGCTCGCAACCAGGCCGATGGCTTGCGCCAGCAATGGCAAAGCGGCCATGGCGCAAGTGCCGAAACGGCACAGGCCCTGCAAAACGCCGACCATTCGGTGCAAAGTGGACTGGGACGCCTGTTCGCGCTGGCCGAGAGCTACCCTGATCTGAAGGCCGATGCTGCCTTGCGCGATTTGTCGGACGAGTTGGCGCACACTGAGAATCGGGTGAGTTTTTCGCGTCAGGCCTATAACGATGCGGTCCTGGCCTTCAATACATCGGTCCAATCGTTTCCAGGCAATCTGGTCGCCAACCTGTTCGGCTTTCAGATACTGGCCATGTTGCAAAGCACGTCCAGTAATGAGGAGCGTGCGAGTGTGCGGGTGAATCTGGATGCGCGTTGATTGGCGGATGTTCTGGTCTGCGTTTGCGTGATTGTGTAAGGCGTGACATCCGTGTCGCAGAGGCAGTTCGATGACATTTTTTGAACAGCAACATGCCGCTCGCGCTGCCAGCTTGCGCCTGATTTTGGCATTTGCCCTGACCCTTATCCTGTTGGTGCTGGCAATCAATGGCTCGCTGTGGCTGGTTTTCTGGCTGTTGTCGGCCAGTTTGCACGCGCCCGTGCGGCTGCCGCAGTATTTTTATGCCGTTAACACGGGAATTACGTTGTTGTTCGTGCTGGGTGGCTGGTGGATCGAAAGCAGTCTGCTGGCGCAGGGCGGGCAAGTTCTTGCAGCGCGTGCCGGAGCCCGTCTGTTGCAGCCGTATCTGCATGACGATGAGGAAGACCTTCAGAAAGTTGTGGAAGAAATGGCGCTCGCGGCTCAAATGCCCATGCCGGTGGTCATGCTGTTGCCGCGCCATTGGCCGATCAATGCCTTTGCGGCCGGGCTGGTTCCCGAGGATTCGGTTATTGCCGTGACGGAGGGGGCGTTGCGCCAACTGGAACGCGCTGAATTGCAAGCGCTGGTGGCGCACGAACTGAGTCATATTGCCGAAGGCGATACACGGCTGTATACGCGCCTGAGCGGCATGGTATTCGGGCTGGAGATGGTGTTTCGCTTTGGGCAATACCTCAGCCATGTCCGGCTCAGTCAGGGTGAAAAGGGCAATGCAGCGGCCGTGGGTGCCAGGATTTTGGGTTTCCCCGTCATGGCCGCGGGGGGATTGGGGTGGTTGGCCGGGCGTCTGTTGGTGGCGGCCGTGTCGCGGCAGCGTGAATTTTTGGCCGATGCGCGCGCCGTGCAGTGGACGCGTTACCCCTTGGGCATGCTGGGTGTGTTGCGCAAGATCCAGTGCCAGCAAACGGTTGTCATGGCCGACCCGCATCAGGCGGCGCCAGATATTTTTGATGTTGACTTGCTAGAACGCCAGCAACCCCTCATCGCGCACATGTTGCTGGTGGAGCCACCAGCGCGCAAAGGGGCATGGCTGCAGCGTCTGTTTGACAGCCATCCTCCTTTGGCGCAACGCATAGAGCGGCTGCATCGTCTTTTATAACTAGCAGTTGTTTTTGTGCAACGGTTGTGGCCGATCACCGGTGGGTGCACATGGGTCAACTGGTGGCATAAGGCCTTATAATTTCCCGCTTACTGGCAGCCCCCGTCGGCCTGATTGTTTGTTGTATGGCGGGGACACTTTCGCGGTTGACCTTTGCAGGTTTCGATCTTCCTTCGAGGGACACCGGCTTTTCTGGAACATTTTCGCCAATGACCACCATCCGTGTAAAAGAGAACGAACCTTTCGAAGTGGCGCTGCGCCGCTTCAAGCGCACCATTGAAAAACTCGGCTTGCTGACCGATCTGCGCGCCCGCGAGTTCTACGAAAAACCCACAGCTGAACGCAAGCGCAAGAAGGCCGCTGCCGTCAAGCGCCACTATAAGCGTGTGCGCAGCATGCAGCTGCCCAAGAAACTCTACTGAGTTTTCTCGATCCAGAAGCTGGCGCTGATTCGGCTTCTGTTACGTCAAAAAGGCTCGCCGGGGATGCTCAGCGGGCCTTTGCTGTTTGCAGAGGATGAAAAATGAGCTTGAAAGACCAGATTACCGAGGACATGAAAGCCGCCATGCGCGCCAAGGACAGTGAGCGCCTGGGCGCCATTCGCCTGTTGCAGGCGGCCATCAAACAGCGCGAGGTGGATGAGCGTATCACCCTTGATGACGCTGCCGTGGTGGCCGTGGTGGATAAATTGGTCAAGCAGCGCAAGGACAGTATTGCTGCGTATGAACAGGCTGCTCGGCAAGACCTGGCCGACAAGGAAAAAGCCGAGATGGCCGTGTTGCAGGCGTATCTGCCGGCGCGCATGGATGCAACTGAAATTGTTGCTGCCATTCAGGGGATTGCTGCAGCATTCGAAGCCGACAATGGCCGCAGGCCGGCGGCGGCCGACATGGGCAAGCTCATGGCCGCCGCCAAGGCGCAACTGGCGGGCAAGGCCGATATGGGCGCGGTATCCGCTGCTGTCAAGGCAGTGCTGGCGGGATAGACACTTTTGCCGCAAGGGCTCTGCACGGATTGGGCGGGTTGGGCTGGGGCCGTAACCGTAAACTGCTGCCCTATGCGCCTTGCCTGTCGGCATGGCAGGCGCACGCCTCGCCCTTGGCTGCCACCACCAGTTCATGCAGCACGGGGCATTCGCTGGCCAGGTGTTCGCCGTGACCATGGGCTGCGCAGCGGCTTTGCAATGCCAACAACTGTTTTTCCAGTGCCTTGAGGCTGGTCAGCCGCATCCGCACACGGGCAATCTGCTGTTGGACCAAGGCGTCCACTCCCGCACCGTCGGCCGCAGGGTTGTCCATCAGCCCCAGCAACTGGGCCACATCGGCCAATGACATGTCCAGTGAGCGGCAATGGCGGATGAACGCCAGCCGCTGCACGTACTCTTGCCCATACGCACGATAGCCATTGTCGCTGCGCACCGGGCTGGGCAACAGCCCGGCCTTTTCATAGTAGCGGATGGTTTCCACTTCCACGCCGACAGCGGCGCCCAGCTCGCGAATGCGCAGCGGGCGCAGACCTGAGCGTGGGGTTTCTGGAGGTGAAGGGGGAAAGACCTTGCGCATGGGAAGGATTATGGCGGCAATTGCTTGACCTTGGAGCGACTACGGGGTTTTTAATCGGTGGCCATGGATACATGCACACGCTCCACCCCTTCCCACTCTCACGCAGGTACTGGCTGTGGCTGCCGCAAAGACCACCACCCGCCGGTGGCGGATCCGTCCAAGCCTGATAGTCCAGCAAATAAGCCTCCTGGTCAGGCGGACTGCAGTGGGCATGGATGCCATTCCCATGAAAAAGGCCATGATCATGACCACCATGCGCATGTGCCAGCCGATCTGGATACACCGCTGGCCGCTTCCACGGGGCAATGGTTGCGCATTCCCGATATGGATTGCATAGTGGAAGAAAACGAAATCCGCCAGGCGCTGGACACGGTCCACGGTATTCGCAGCCTGCAATTTCGCCTGGGGCAGCGCGCCTTGCTGGTGGATGCGCCTGATGCTGTAGTGCAGCTGGTCATTGCTGCTATTTCTCAGATCGGGTACGGGGTGCAGCCCATTGCTGCTAGCGCAGACGATGTTGCTGCCTGTGATAGCTGCGCACATGATCCTGGGCAACCGGGCGGCAATCGCCGGGATCTGGTCCAGATGGGGGCGGCGCTGGGGCTTGCTTTGTTGGCCGAAGGCATTCACTTCTTTGTGCCGCATACCTTGCCGTGGACGGTGGCCAGCATGGCAGTAGCTGCGCTGGCCATTGCGTTGTCGGGTGTTGCGGTGTACCGCAAGGGTCTGCAGGCGCTGCTGCGCGGCAAACTCAATATCAATGCGCTCATGACCGTAGCGGTGACGGGCGCTTTCCTCGTCGGGCAGTGGCCCGAGGCTGCCATGGTGATGGCGCTGTACACCATTGCCGAATGGATCGAGGCGCGCGCGGTTGATCGCGCACGCAGCGCCATCAGGAACGTACTGGATTTGGCGCCATCCCTGGCCCAGGTGCGTCAGGCCGATGGCTCGTGGCTGAGCCAGCCGACAAGAAATATCGCCGTGGGAAGCGTGGTGCGCGTCAGACCCGGAGAACGTTTGGCGCTGGATGGGTGCGTGGTGGCGGGCTACAGCAGCATCGACCAGGCACCCGTGACGGGAGAAAGCATTCCGGTAGAAAAAAGTCCAGGCGATGGGGTGTTTGCCGGAACCATCAACCAGCAGGGGGCGCTGGAATACGAAGTGACTGCGCCAGCTACGGATACGGTGTTGGCACGCATCATTCATGCCGTGGAGGAAGCGCAAGGCTCACGTGCGCCGACGCAGAGATTCGTGGACCGATTCGCTGCCATCTATACACCCGCTGTGTTCGTCATTGCCCTCGCCGTTGCGGCATTCGGCCCCTGGTTGGCAGGTTGGACGTGGTTGACCGGAATGTACAAGGCGTTGGTGATTCTTGTGATTGCCTGTCCGTGTGCGCTGGTCATTTCGACACCCGTCACCGTGGTCAGCGGTCTGGCTGCGGCTGCCCGGCGCGGCATCCTGATCAAGGGTGGCGTGTATCTGGAGGAGGCGCGCAAACTCACCCGCATCGCGATGGACAAGACAGGCACCATCACTGAAGGCAATCCGCACCTGGTGGCGCGGGAGATCATGCGTTCCGGCGTGGACGAGAAGCGCATCTGGCAACTGGCCGCAGGCATGGCGGCACGTTCGGATCACCCCGTCTCCAAAGCCATTGCGCAGGATTTGGCCGTAGATGCTGGTCCGCTGCCCGAGGTTGAGGCTTTTGTCGCGGAGGCTGGCCGTGGTACGCACGGCCGCATCGATGGCCAGGCTCTGGTGTTGGGAAATCACCGCTGGGTGCACGAGTGTGGCCGTTGTTCACCCGAGCTGGAAGCGCGCATGGCTGAACATGAACGCCAGGGCCGCAGCGTCAGCATTCTGGCCGATGAGCAAGGAGCGCTGGCCTTGCTGGCTGTGGCCGACACGATCAAGCCCACCTCGCAACAGGCTGTGCGCGAACTGCAGGCCATGGGCATTACTGCCGTCATGCTGACGGGCGACAACCCCACTACGGCTCATGCCATTGCCATTGAGGCCGGCATTGGTGAGGTACAGGCCAGCTTGCTGCCGCAACAGAAGCTGGAAGCCATCCAGACTCTGGGGGAGAGGGGCAGTCATACCATCGGCATGGTGGGGGATGGCATCAACGACGCGCCCGCCCTGGCCGCAGCACACATCGGTTTTGCCATGGGCCAGGCCGGCACGCACATTGTCACTGAGGCGGCGGACGTGGTCATCATGAACGATGACCTTCGCCGCGTGCCCGAAACCGTGCGTTTGTCCAGACATGTGCATGGCGTGTTGTGGCAGAACATCGCGTTGGCGTTGGGCATCAAGGCGGTGTTTCTGCTGTTGGCCGTGATGGGTCAAGCGACCATGTGGATGGCCGTCTTTGCTGACATGGGT
The DNA here is from genome assembly GCA_018054915.1 of Allobrachymonas sp. Taxonomy (GTDB): domain Bacteria; phylum Pseudomonadota; class Gammaproteobacteria; order Burkholderiales; family Burkholderiaceae_C; genus Brachymonas. Next base: position 2,253 of record JAGPIR010000006.1, on the reverse strand, counting down.
GCGAGTCTGCTGGTGGTATTCAACGGGCTGCGCCTGTTGCGCTGGCAGGGCTGAGTGTGGATGCCGGATTTTTCAGCCGCCAGGTGCAGCAGGTGGTTCGAGTTTGGCCCGCATGAATGGTGGTTTGCTTGATTGTGGAAGACGGGCAGGCGTAAGTTGGACGATCTTTCTGTGGAAATGCATAATGAAACGATGAAATGTTTTCATTCGATTCGGAGGGGGCGTTTCACATATTGCATGCCCGCAAAGGAGATGGACGGGCATGTCTGTTGGGCCAGACATCGTCTGGTACGGTTTGTATCCGATACCAAGGAATTCTCATGCATGCACGCGCTGGTTTCTGTCATGTCCTCGCTCTGACCGTCCTGTGCGCGGCTGCAACCGCTTTTGCGCAAGATGCGTCAGAACCCAGTCCGAGTGGTGTACGCAAAGGATATCAATCGGCGGCGGCCCATGAAGCTGCCGCTGCCCGTGTCAGCAAATTCACGCAGGGAGACGAGCAGCAATATTTCCGCAATGCTTTAGCGCGATGCGAGAACCTGCCAGATGGCTACAAGCAGGCCTGCGAAGCCCGTGTGCGCGGGGCCGGAACGCGAACCGGGAGTGTGGAAGGCGGCGGCATTTTGCGCGAAAACGAGGTTCCCGGCGACTCACTCCCTTAAGCATCGGCTCGTGCGGGTGTCTCTGCAAACGTCCAATGACACAGGTGCCAGGACATTCGTGAAAAGACCGCGAAAAATCTTTGCGCAATAAGCAGGGTTTCATCCTGCTCTGCCGCTGGCTGTCGGTGAACAGGAGCAGCGGGTCATCCTGCGGAAAAGACGCGCATCTTTTCCGGGGCTAGGCTTGTTGGAAAATCAGCGGGTTTTGTTCCTGCCCAGTTGCAGCATGCCTGCACTGTTGCCGATCTGCACCAGGCCACTGCTGGCGTAAATGCCCAGCTTGCCGCGCGTATCGATGATGTCCAGGTTGCGCATAGTCAGCTGCCCGATGCGGTCGACTGGATCGAACGGTGCGTTTTCTACCTTTTCCATCGACAGGCGCTCGGGTGCGTAGGTCAGGTTGGGGCTTTCGGTGTTGAGCAGCGAATAGTCGTTGCCGCGGCGCAATTCGAGGGTGACTTCGCCCGTGATGGCGCTGGCCACCCAGTGCTGGGCCGTTTCGCGCAGCATCAGCGCCTGCGGATCGAACCAGCGGCCCTGATAGAGCAGGCGGCCCAGACGCAGGCCGTTGATGCGGTACTGCTCGATCGTGTCTTCGTTGTGGATGCCGGTGACCAGGCGCTCGTAGGCGATGTGCAGCAGCGCCATGCCTGGGGCTTCGTAGATGCCGCGGCTCTTGGCCTCGATGATGCGGTTTTCGATCTGGTCGCACATACCCAGGCCGTGACGCCCGCCGATCTTGTTGGCTTCCAGGAAAAGGGCCACGGGGTCGGAAATGGTCTGGCCATTGAGCGCCACAGGCACGCCTTCTTCAAAACGCACGCGCACTTCTTCGGGCCTGATGTCCTCTTCCGGTTTCCAGAAGGCGGCGCCCATGATGGGGTTGACAATATTGATGCCGGTTGACAGCTCTTCCAGATCCTTGGCTTCGTGCGTGGCGCCCAGCATGTTGCTGTCGGTGCTATAGGCCTTCTCGGCGCTCATCTTGTAGCCGTGCCCGTGCGCCGTCATGAAGGCGCTCATTTCGGCGCGGCCGCCGAGCTCGTCGATGAAGGCCTGATCGAGCCAGGGTTTGTAGATTTTCAAGGCCGGGTTGGTCAGCAGGCCATAGCGGTAGAAGCGCTCGATGTCGTTGCCCTTGAAGGTGGAGCCGTCGCCCCAGATGTGCACGTCGTCTTCTTTCATCGCCGCCACGAGCATGGTGCCGGTTACGGCGCGGCCCAGGGGCGTGGTGTTGAAGTACGTGGCCCCGCCCGTGCGGATGTGGAACGCGCCGCACTGGATGGCGGCTATGCCTTCGTGCGCCAGTTGGGTGCGGCAATCGATCAGGCGGGCCTTTTCGGCACCATAGCTCAGCGCCTTTTGCGGAATGGCGTCGTAGTCGGATTCGTCGGGCTGCCCCAGATTGGCCGTGTAGGCATAGGGAATCGCGCCTTTTTGGCGCATCCACAGCAGGGCGGCAGACGTATCAAGGCCGCCGGAAAAGGCGATGCCGACTTTTTGCCCAACGGGCAGGGATTGGAGGATGCTGGACATGGAATGAAGGAAAGGAGTGTGGTATTTGAAACGGAATATTATGCATTGCCGCCCT
>JAGPIR010000128.1:1699-4773 GCA_018054915.1 Allobrachymonas sp. | reverse complement strand
GTGACGCTCCCCTATAATTGCCGGGAATGCTGGCCGGTGCATGCACAGTAGGAAGGCACTGTTTGAAGGGGCGCATGAAATCTTTTTTCTGGCTGCTGTTCAAGGCAGCCATTTTTTTTCTTCTTTTTGCTTTCGCCATGGGCAATCGGGACGAGGTGGCTTTGCACTTCATGCCCGGTCATGTCGTGACCATGCCGATGATGGCGGTGGTTCTTGGCAGTTTTGCGTTGGGCGTGTTTCTCGGGATCCTGGTGATGGTTCCGCGCTGGTGGCGGCTTCGGCGCGACGTTCGCAAAGCGCAGACGCAGATGGCTGTGCCAGAGGCTGTAGCGGTAGCTGAATCGCGGCAGCAGGCGTCATCCAGCCCGGCGGATCTGGCGCGGCACATGACCGACGCGTCGATCACCATTCCTTACGAACCCTGATGGATACAGGTGCATGAATATCGATCCCGTATGGTTGCTGCTGGGGCTGCCAGTTGCTTTTGCCTTGGGGTGGCTGGCTTCTCGGCTGGATTTGCGCCAACTGCGCACCGAAAACCGTACTGCGCCCAAAGCCTATTTCAAGGGACTCAACCATTTGCTCAACGAGCAGCAGGACGCCGCGATCGATGCCTTCATCGAGGCGGTGCAGAAAGATCCCGACACCACCGAGTTGCACTTTGCTCTGGGCAGCCTGTTTCGACGCCGCGGTGAATATGAACGTGCCATTCGTGTACACCAGCATCTTCTGGCGCGCGCGGATCTTTCGGCGGCTGATCGTGCGCGGGCGCAACATGGCTTGTCGATGGATTTTTTGAAGGCGGGTCTGCTCAATCTGGCAGAAGAATCTTTGCGTAAACTCGATGGAACCGCTTATGCCGAAAGTGCCCGGTTGAGCTTGTTGCACATTTATGAGAGTTCGCGTGATTGGCCACACGCAGAAAAAATGGCGCAGGTGCTGCAGGCTGCCGGTGATGCTCAGGATTTCAGTCAGCGCCGTTCCCATTATCTGTGCGAGCAGGCGCAAGAGGCGTTGCAGAAGCAGCAGCCGGATATTGCGTGCAACCTGCTGCAGCAAGCAATTGACCTTGCTCCGCAAGCAGTACGCCCCCGCATTCAGCTGGCCTTGATCCGGCAACGGCAGGAGCGGCCACAGGCAGCGCTGGAACAATTGGAGCAGGCCATTGCGTATGCCCCTGCTTCTACCCCTCTGTTTGCCAGAATGTATGCAGAGTTGGCGCAAGCTTGCGGCCGCACTGAACAAGCGCATGCTCAATTGCAGGCACTACAAAAAGAAATGCCTTCGATCGATCAGGTCGAAGCATTGATCTGGCTGGAGCAGAAGGATGAGACCAGGGATAGGGAGCATGCAGGCGCAGACCATTACATTACCCACCTGCAAGGCAGCCCCTCATTGATAGCCGCTGCACGCTGGTTGCTCGCGAAGAAGCTCGCGGGCGATCCCAATCAGGCGGTGGTTGAGAGGGCCCTTCAACATGCCGTCAGACCACTGGGTCGTTATCGCTGCGCTGCCTGTGGTTTCGAAGCCCAGTCACACTATTGGCAATGTCCTGGATGTCACAGTTGGGACAGCTACCCTCCACGCCGGATTGAAGAGCTCTAATTCGAGTTTTTATTTTGGAAATCTACGGCACCAGCATTGCACCACTGCTGGGAAAAATGTTGCAGACGTCTCGTCATTGATGGTCAAACGAGATCCGTTGCCGCTGTTGGCAGACAATGGCTGATGCAGTAAATGCAGAAAGGTGCATGCTGGGATTGCGCCGCGGCTTTATTGCATTTGCACCGATCCCTGCACGACTACTCGCAGGGTGGATTTTCCGGGCTCTGTTGGCAGAGGTGTGGCGTCGTTGCTGTAAGCCTTTGCTTCTACCATGCGCATGCGCGGCATCGAACCGCCGTAGACATGGTCGGCCTGCACTGAAGCTTCCCGCAGAGAGTAGCTGCGGAAACCAAAATCGTGTGTGATTTCTTCTGCTTTTTTCCGAAAGGCGGCTATCGCCTTGGTCTGCGCTTCGGTTTCTGTCTTGCGGCGCAGATCGGGGCTGATGTCAAAAGCCACATCGGAAATGGTCAAGCTCTGGATTTTTCCGGCAACGCTACTGATGCGGGGGATGTCGGTTCCGCTGAGCACGACATCGGCGCTTCCCTGCCAGCCCGCAATGCGATTATTGCTGTTGCGGCTTGGGTAGAGGCTGAATTGCCCCGTATGGACATTCATGAGCCCAGCTTGCGCCTGTCCTTTGGCTGTCTGCAATGCACTGTCAACGGCCTGCTTGAGCTGGTTTTGCACTTCCTGGGCGTCAGCGCCCTGTTTGGTTGTACGCAGCGTGATGCGTAGAAGGTCTTGCTGGACATCGACCGATCCATCCGCAGACAACTGCGCGACATTGCTCAAGAGTGCCGCTGCGCCTGATGTGTTCTGGGCCTGTGCGTGCCAACTGACGGCGATGCTTGCCAGCAGAAACAGGATTTTTCTGGTTGTTTGGGTGGTTTTCATTGAATGTTCCCAGGCATTACGTGAGACGGAGCAAAGAGGAAGATGATGCTGGTTATGCCCGTAGCAGTTCTTCCTATGGCGCGCTGTGCAAAGGGTTGTTACGAGCGTGTTCGCGTACAGATCGGCGCAATTCCAGCAGGTCCTCTTTGCTCAGCAAGCGGCGCGATGGTGGGTCATCCTGGCATTTGTAATGCTTGTGTGCCGCAACGCTGGAGCGCAAATCTTGATGCAAGGGGATTGCAGTTGGGTCTTGCACAGTGGTTTGAGAACCTGCTGGCAACGGTTGGTGCGCAGACGGCGCTGGGCATTGTGCAAGGGCCGGAATGCCCGCCAGCAGGAGTAGGGAGCATGCAATCCCCGGAACAAGACGGCGGATACCGCGATACCGGGTGCATGTGCCAGAGCGTGCACGCAAGGCAGAAAAAGGAACCAGGCCGGAATGCAATTGCTGCAACGAATGGAATTTTCGAACGTTGCCCATATTCAGATCCAGCTACTCATATGAAGATTCAACATCGCCACAAAAAAGCACGGCCATCATCCACGCGTCTATCTGTGTTTCCGGTTTTGCA